>NZ_CP039250.1:4307500-4497392 GCF_004795895.1 Sphingopyxis sp. PAMC25046 | reverse complement strand
AGGCGTTCGGCTGGAACGCGGTGCTCGGGCTGGCCTGTATACCGCTGACGATCGTTTTCTTCGTCTATCTCGCGATGGCGAAAGACGCACCGAACGCGCCCGCGCCGAAGAAGCTGGCTCATTATTTCGAGCCGCTCAAGACGGCCGACGCCTGGTGGCTGATGGCCTTTTACTCGGTGACCTTCGGCGGATTTGTCGGGCTCGCGGCTTCGCTGCCGATATATTTCACCGACCAGTTCCACCTCACCCCGGTGATGGCGGGTTATTGCACCGCGGCCTGCGTCTTCGCCGGATCGCTGGTGCGGCCGATGGGCGGCGCGCTTGCCGACTGGATCGGCGGCGTTCGCGCCCTGATGGCAGTATTCGTGGTTGCCGCGTTGGCGCTCGCGGGCGTGCCGCAGGCCGATACGCTGCCTGCTGCGCTCGGCCTTTTCGTCATCGCGATGCTCGCGCTTGGCACCGGTAATGGCTCGGTCTTCCAGCTCGTTCCGCAGCGCTTCTCGGCCGAGATCGGGGTGATGACCGGGCTCGTCGGAATGGCGGGCGGCGTCGGCGGCTTCTACCTCGCCTCCTCGCTCGGCTTCGCGAAACAGTGGAGCGGCAGCTTTGCTCCCGGCTTTTACATCTTTGCGGGACTTGCCGTGGTTGCGCTTGTCGCGCTTATCTTCGTCAAGGGTCAGTGGCGCGCGACCTGGGGTGCGGCTGAAGGCGTGCGGATCTAAAGCCATGACCCGCACCCTCATCATCCTGCTGGCGCTCGCGCCGGCCGGGGTGGCGCACGCCCAGGACGTCACCCTCAAGCCGCTCGGCGAAGCCCGGCTCCGCTACGAGAGCGTCGACCAGGACGGCCTCACCGCCGAGACCGACGCGCTCACCCTGCGCGTCCGTGCCGGGATCGAGGCGAAAGCCGGGCGCTGGTCGGTGCTCGTCGAAGGCCAGGGCAATCTCGCGATCGCCGATGAGTATTTCGACGGGCTCCACGGCGCCGCAACGCGGCCGCTCGTAGCCGATCCCGAAAATATCGCCCTCGCCCGCGCCCAGCTCCGCTACGCCTCGCCCGCCGTTGCAGTCACTGCGGGGAGGCAACGGATCGCGCTCGACGACGAACGCTTTGTCGGCGTGGTGTCGTTCCGCCAGAACGGGCAGAGCTTCGACGCGGTGCGCGCCGAGATCACGCCGATCAAGGGCATCAAGGCAGATGTCGCCTATGCGTGGAGCGTGCGCACCATCTGGGGCATCGACGGCACCGGGGCGCGGCAACAGGCGGTGTCGGGCGACAATGTCTTCGCCAACCTGAGCGCGCAAACCCCGATCGGCAAGTTTTCGACCTTTGCCTATCTGGTCGATCAGGACGAGGCGGCGATGCAGGGCTTCCGCCTGTCGAGCCAGAGCTATGGCGTCCGGCTCGACGGGAGCCAGCCACTCGGCAAGGCGAGGGTCGCCTGGCAGCTGAGCTACGCGCGCCAGTCCGACTGGCACCGCAACCCCAACGACTATTCGGCGGATTACTATCTCGCCGACGTCGCGGTCGATTTTGGAGGCCCCCGGATCGGCGTCGGGTACGAGATACTCGGCGCCGGCGATGGCAGGGCGCTCGCCAGCTTCCAGACGCCGCTCGCCACGGCATTCAAATTTCAAGGCTGGGCCGACAAATTCCTCACCACACCGCCCGACGGCGTGCGCGACCTGTATGCAAGCGCGGCGTGGAGTTGGAAAGCCGTCGGCGCATTTCAGGCGGTGACGCTGCAAGCGATCTATCACGATTATCGCAGCGATCGCGCCTCGCGCTCTTACGGCGACGAGCTCAATCTTCTCGCGAGCGCGAAGCTCGGCAAATTCACAGGCTCGGCGCGCTTCGCGCGCTACCGCGCCGACACCCTCGCCACCGACACCGATAAATATTGGCTACAACTGGATTGGACGCTTTGATGGAACATTGCCCGCTCAAACCCGAGGGCGACACGCGCGACCATCTCGTCGTGATCGGCAACGGCATGGCCGGTTGCCGCGCGGTCGAGGAGCTGCTGGCGCGCGATCCGGCACGTTACCGTGTGACAATCTTTGGCGCCGAACCGCGGGTCAATTACAACCGCATCATGCTCTCCCCCGTGCTCGCGGGCGAAAAATGCTTCGACGATATCGTGATCAACGACGCGGACTGGTATGCGGCGAACGGCATCGCGCTCGTCGCCGGCGACCCGGTAGTCGCGATAGACCGCGCCGCAAAAACGGTGACGACGCGCGGGGGCGTAACCGAAGGCTATGACCGGCTGTTGATCGCAACCGGCTCCGATCCCTTCATCATTCCGGTCCCCGGCAAGGACCTGCCCGGCGTGATCGCATTTCGCGATATGGACGATGTCGACACGATGCTCGCGGCGGCCGACGCCGGCGGTGACGCGGTGGTGATCGGCGGCGGGCTGCTCGGGCTCGAGGCGGCGCACGGCCTTTCGCTCCGCGGCATGAAGGTCACCGTTATCCACCTGATGCCCACGCTGATGGAGCGCCAGCTCGACGAGGCAGCGGGCTGGCTGCTCAAGCAGGCATTGGAAGGCCGCGGCCAGACGATCCTGACCGGCGCCGACACCGCCGAAATCGTCGGCAACGGCAAGGTCGAGGGTGTGAAGCTCAAGGACGGAACGCTGATCCCCGCCAGCCTCGTCGTGATGGCGGTCGGTATCCGCCCCTCGGTCGCGCTTGCCCGCGACGCCGGGCTCGCGGTCGGGCGCGGCATTCAGGTAGACGACCATATGGTCACCAGCGACCCCGCGGTGCTCGCGGTCGGCGAATGCGTCGAGCATGACGGGCAGGTCTACGGCCTTGTTGCGCCGCTGTGGGACATGTGCCGCAGCCTTGCCGACGGGCTCGTCGAACAGCCGACAGGATATCGCGGCTCGGTCACCTCGACGAAGCTCAAGGTGTCGGGGATCGATGTGTTTTCGGCGGGCGATTTTTCGGGCGGAGACGGGTGCGAGGATATCGTGCTGCGCGACGCGAGCCGCGGCGTCTATAAGCGGGTGATCGTCCGAGACGACCGCATCGTCGGCGCGGTGCTCTATGGCGATACCGCGGATGGCAACTGGTATTTCGATCTGCTCAAGAAGCAGGAAGACGTGTCGCAACTGCGCGACCTGCTGATCTTCGGCCAGGCCTTCGCCTCGGGAGGGGGCGCGGCGGACCCTAAGGCGGCCGTTGCGGCGCTCTCGGAAGTTGCCGAGATCTGCGGCTGCAACGGCGTCACCAAGGGCCAGGTCGTGTCGTGCATCGCCAAGGGTGCGCACAGCCTCGACGCGGTGCGCAGCACCTGCAAGGCATCGGCGAGCTGCGGTTCGTGTACCGGACTCGTCGAAAATCTGCTCGCGCTGACACTTGGCGACGATGTCCAGTCGGGCCCGAAGACGATGTGCAAATGCACGAGCTTCGGCCATGACGACGTCCGCCGCGAAATTGTCGCGCAGGCCATGCGCTCTATTCCCGAAGTAATGCAGAAGCTGCACTGGACGACCCCCGACGGCTGCTCGTCGTGTCGCCCGGCGCTCAATTATTATCTGCTCTGCGCGCTGCCCGGCGACTATGTCGACGACCAGCAGAGCCGCTTCGTCAACGAGCGGATGCACGCCAATATCCAGAAGGACGGCACTTACTCTGTCGTCCCCCGCATGTGGGGCGGGCTCACCAACCCGACCGAGCTGCGCGCGATCGCCGATGTCGTCGAGAAGTTCAATGCGCCGATGGTCAAGGTCACCGGCGGCCAGCGGCTCGACATCTTCGGTATCAAGAAGGAGGATTTGCCTGCGGTCTGGGCCGACCTCAATGCCGCCGGGATGGTGTCGGGGCACGCCTATGGCAAGTCGCTGCGCACGGTGAAGACCTGCGTCGGGTCCGAATGGTGCCGCTTCGGCACGCAGGATTCAACGGGTCTGGGCGTCAAGGTCGAGCGGATGAGCTGGGGCAGCTGGATGCCGCACAAGTTCAAGATCGCCGTGTCGGGCTGCCCGCGCAACTGCGCCGAGGCGACGATAAAGGATTTCGGCATCGTCTGCGTCGACAGCGGGTACGAACTCCACGTCGGCGGGAACGGCGGCATCCATGTGCGCGCCACCGACCTGCTCTGCAAGGTCGCGACCGAGCAGGAGGCGATGGATACTTGCGCCGCCTTCATCCAGCTCTACCGCGAGGAGGCGCGCTATCTGGAACGCACCGCGCCGTGGATCGAGCGCGTCGGGGTCGAATATGTGAAGAGGCGGATCGTCGACGACGCAGCGGGCCGCGAGGCGCTCCGCGCACGCTTCCTCTATTCGCAAAGCTTCAGCCAGGACGATCCCTGGGCGCAGCGCGCCGATGGCGCCGAGGCCGAACATCACGCACCGATGGCGCGCTTCATCCCGCAGGAACGTGCATTTTTGGAGGAGATGGGGGCATGACGACCGCTGAATGGCTCGACATTGGCTGGGTTGATCAGATCCCGGTGCGCGGCAGCCGTACCGTGCAGGTCGAAGGCGGCGACGATATCGCGGTGTTCCGCACCGCCGAGGGCAAGGTCTTTGCCCTCCTGGACCGCTGTCCACACAAGCATGGGCGCCTGAGCCAAGGCATCGTTCATGGCGGCGCGGTCGCCTGCCCGCTCCACAACTGGCGGATCAGCCTGTCGACCGGCGAAGCGCTCGGCGAGGACAAGGGCTGCACCCCCACCGTCCCGGTCAAGATCGACGGCGGCCGTGTCCTCATCTGCCGCGCGAGCACGCTGAAGGCGGCCGCCTGATGGCGGACTCGGTCCGCACCACTTGCGCCTATTGCGGCGTCGGCTGCGGCATCCTCGCGACAGTGACAGGTAAACGGGCGGTAGAGATCGCGGGCGATCCCGATCATCCCGCGAACCGCGGAAGGCTGTGCTCGAAGGGCACGCATCTGGGCGAAACCGTCGGTCTCGAAGGCCGCCTGCTGCACCCGATGATCGGCAACAGGCGCGCGAGCTGGGACAAGGCACTAGACCTCGTGGCCAAGCGCTTCAAGGAGACGATCGCGCGTCACGGCCCGAACAGCGTCGCCTTCTATGTTTCGGGCCAGCTCCTCACCGAGGATTATTACGTCGCGAACAAGCTGATGAAGGGCTTCATTGGCACCGCGAACATCGACACCAACTCGCGGCTCTGCATGTCGAGCGCCGTCGCGGGGCACACCCGCGCGTTCGGCGAGGATGTCGTTCCCGCGACCTATGACGATCTCGAAGCCGCCGACCTGTTCGTCCTCGTCGGATCGAACACCGCCTGGTGTCATCCGATCGTCTATCAGCGCATCCGCGCGCGCTGCGAGGCGGGCGCGAAGCTGGTCGTCATCGACCCGCGGCGGACCGAGACCGCCGAGGAAGCCGATATCCACCTCGCGATCCGCCCCGGCAGCGACGTCGCGCTCATGAACGGCCTGCTTGAGCACTGCCGCGAAGCCGGCGTGGTCGACGAGGCCTATCTCGCCGCGCATGTCGCGGTTCCGCAGAATTTCTGGAACGAGCTTGGAGAGGGGAACGACCTGTGGTCGGTGGCACGGACATGTGAAGTGCCGGCTGCCGACCTCAGGCGTTTCTATGAGCTGTTCGCTGCCACGCCGCGCACCGTCACGCTGTTCAGTCAAGGCGTCAATCAGGCGACCGCCGGCACCGATCAGGTCAATGCGATCCTAAACGTCCATCTCGCGACGGGGCGCATCGGCAAGACCGGCGCCGCGCCCTTCTCAATCACCGGCCAGCCCAATGCCATGGGCGGCCGCGAGGTCGGCGGACTCGCCTCGACCCTCGCCGCGCATATGGATTTCGCGCCCGACAACCGCGATCGCGTCCAGCGTTTCTGGGCGTCGCCGACGATGGCGGAGAAACCAGGCCTCAAGGCCGTCGACCTGTTCCGTGGCGTCGGCGAAGGCCGGATCAAGGCCTTGTGGGTGATGGCGACCAACCCCGCCGTATCTATGCCCGACGGCAATGCGGTGCGCGAGGCGCTGAAGTCCTGCCCCTTCGTCGTCGTCAGCGACGTGATCGAAAAGACTGACACCGGCGCCTTCGCGCATGTCCGGCTGCCCGCCGCAGCCTGGGGCGAGAAGGATGGTACCGTGACCAATAGCGATCGCACGATCAGCCGCCAGCGCGCACTCTTCCCTCTCCCCGGCGAGGCGATGCCCGACTGGTGGATCGTCAAGGAGATCGGGCGGCGGATGGGGTGGAAAACCGCCTTCGCCTACGACCGCCCCGCTGACATCTGGCGCGAGCATTGCCGGCTTTCGAATTACGATAACGACGGTGCCCGACTGTTCGCGCTGCCGGGCGCAGCGCTGGGCGGCAACGGCGCCTATGACGCGATGGAGCCGTTTCGCTGGGGCGGCGACCATCCTTTCGCCGACGGGCGTTTTTCGACCGAGGACCACCGCGCGCGCCTCGTCTCCGTCGTGCAAAAGGTCCTTCCCGAACCGCTCGCCAAATGGCCGCTGACGCTCAACACGGGGCGCTACCGCGACCAATGGCACACGATGACGCGCACCGGCTTGGCCCCCAAGCTCGCGCGCCACCGCGAGGAGCCGCTCGTCGAGATCCACCCTGATGATGGCGCGCGTCTGGGACTCGCCGACGGCGACCTCGCACGCGTCGAAACCCCGCAGGGCGACAGCCTCTACCGCGTCGCCTTCCACGCCGGCCAGCGCCCCGGCGAGCTATTCGTACCGATACACTGGTCCGACCGCACGTCGAGCGGCGGGCGAACCGGGCTGCTTCCGCGCCCGCTCGTCGACCCCGTGTCGGGCCAGCCGGGCTTCAAGCGCACCCCGGCGTCGATCGCCGCCGTCACCCCCAAATGGCGCGGCTTCCTGCTCCTGGCCAGCGAGCTTGCCGACACGCCGCGCTGTCTATGGGCGACGCGCGTCGCGGTGCCGTCCGGGGTCCTTTGGGAGCTCGCGGGCAATGGCGACCTCAAAGCCATCGAAGCCCTGCTCCCCAAGGGCGAGCGCATCGAGGCGCAGGATGCGGCCCGGGGCACGCGCCGCGTCGCCATCGTCGCGAACGATCGCCTCACGGGCGCACTCTTCGTCACCGAAAGCGGCGAACTGCCACCGCGCGACTGGCTGATCGCGCAACTGGCTGCACCGACGGTCGCGCCGACGCTGCTCGCAGGCCGAGCGCCCGGCATACAGGCCGACCGCGGCCCGGTCATCTGCGTCTGCTTCGACGTCGGCCTGAAATCGATCACCGCCGCGATCCGCGACCAGAAGCTAGCCGACGTCGCGGCTATCGGCGCGGCGCTGGGCGCAGGTACCAACTGCGGCTCATGCCGCCCTGCGCTCGGGCGGATTCTCAGCGAGGAGACCAGCAATGCAGCCTGACGATTTTGCCCCCGGCACGGTGTGGCTGGTCGGCGCCGGCCCCGGCGATCCCGAACTGCTGGCGATGAAAGCTGTAAGATTGATCGAGCGGGCCGACATCGTCCTTTATGATGCACTGGTCGGCGATGGCGTGCTCGCGCTGATCCCGCCCGGCGTGCAGCGCCAGAGCGTCGGCAAACGCTCGGGCCGCCACTCCAAGGATCAGACGACCATCAACGCGCTGCTCGTCGCCGCCGCGCGCGCGGGCAAGCGCGTCGTGCGCCTCAAGGGCGGCGACCCGGTCCTCTTCGGCCGGGCGACCGAGGAAATCAAGGCCCTGCACGATGCAGGCTTTTCCGTCCGCATCTGCCCAGGCATCACTGCCGCGAGCGCTGCCGCCGCGTCGGCCGGCATGTCGCTCTCACTTCGCGGCGTCGCGCGCGACGTCCGATTTGTGACGGCGCACAGCAAGCGCGGCGCAGCGCTCGACGTCGACTGGACATCGCTCGCGCAGGACGGCTCGACGCTCGCCTTCTACATGGGGCGCGAGGCAGCGGGCGAGATTATGCGCGGCCTTATGCGGGCCGGAATGTCCGGCGACATGCCGGTGATGATCGCGTGCCACGTCAGCGCCCCCGAGGAACGACGACTGGCGACGCGGCTCGATCTGCTCGACCTTGCCGTCAAATCCTTCGCCGCCGATGCGCCGACGCTGATCCTCATTGGCGCGGCCGTTGGCTTGGCGGAGCTCACGCCTGCAGGTGTCGAGAATATGGCGCGGACGGAGCATGACTAAACTCGGCACCCTGACCGATGCCACCGAATGCGCCGCCTCGATCAGCTACGACACGGCGTTGGCGATTCTGGCGGCCCTTGCCACGCCGCTCGATGCGATCAGCCTTTCGCTAACCGATGCGGGCGGATGCTATCTTGCCAAGCCCGTCCATGCCCGTCTCGATTCCCCCCGCTTCGATTGCGCGGCAATGGACGGCTACGCGGTTCGCGCCAGCGATCTCGAAAATGGATCCTCGACGCTGACTCAAGTCGGTACCAGCTACGCCGGCAGCAGCGACGCCGGCGAGATCGGCCCCGGTCAAACGATGCGCGTGATGACCGGCGCTCCGCTCCCCCACGGTGCCGACCGCGTCGTCATGATCGAATATTGCCGCCAGATCGGTTCCGAGGTGACGATCGCCGCCCCGCCACGCGGAAAACCGCACATAAGGCGACGGGGCTCGGACTTTGCGCGGGGACAACAGCTCCTGCCGCCCTGCACGAAAATCACGCCCGCAACGGTGTTAGTTGCGGCCGCAGGCGATCATGGCCAGCTCAGCGTCACGCGGCGCCCACGCATTCAGCTTCTCGCGACGGGAGACGAGATTTTCGTCCCCGGCTCAGCGGCCGCGGCGGCATTTCCTATCCCGGACAGCCTGACCGCCGCGATTGATCTCATGTGTCGATCGGCGGGCGCAGAGGTCGTTTCGAAGGCCAGACTTTCCGACGATCCTAAAGCTATCGCGAGCGCCAAACAGGCCGCGGAAGCCGATATCATTGTCGTCGTCGGCGGCGCGTCGCGCGGCGATCGCGATTTCGGCCGGGGCGCCTTCGCTCCGCTCGGGCTCAAAATCGCATTTGCCGACGTCGATATGAAACCCGGAAAACCGGTGTGGTATGGAACGGCCGGAGCCGCCCATATTCTCGGGCTGCCAGGAAATCCGGCAGCGGCGCTGACGATTGCGCGCCTATTCCTCGTGCCGCTCATCACGCGGCTCATGGGCGGCGACCTTACCGACGCACTGCCTTGGCAGCTTATCCCCGCCACTGCACCGATCGAGGCCAACGGCGCGCGCGAGGCTTTCCTATGCGCGGCGACATCCTTTCACGGCGTCACCGTCGGCGACCGGCAGGACGCATCGGGACAAGCGCGGCTGGCGCATAGCAACGCACTGGTGCGGCGCCGCGCCCGCGCCGCGCCCGTCCTTCCCGGCATGCTCGTGCCCACGCTGCCACTATGCTGCTAGCTTTGCTCGCGCGCAGATTTGCGCAACCTCCCGCCCGGACCTCGGCGACCGTAACCGCCGACCCCGACCATCCCGACACAGCAGAGGCGGTGCTACGCGACATCGCACAGAGGATATCGGCGGGCGGCGCGTACAAGATGAGCCATGCCGACATGTTGATCTGGAATACGGCGGTCGTTGTGAGCTTCATGACTGGAGACTGCAGGATCGCGGTGCCGCACGGCGCGAAGGTCCTGAACTGGGGCGCAGCTCGGGCCGGGTTTCGCGAGATGGGGCTACCGGATCTTGCCGAGTTTGTCCGCCTGTTCGTCCTCGAGCTCGCGTATCGCGCCGATCTCAATGGGCGCGACCGCGAAGCGAATTCGGCGTCTCTGCTGAGGATCGCGGACCTGAAGCAGAGTTTTCAGTCAGTAGAGGCGAAAGTGGACTTCGCCTATGAGTTCGACCGGATGGTCGCGCGCCTGCACGAACTCCGGTAGTCGCGTCGGACAACAAAAAAAGCGCCCTTCCGATCGCAACCGGACCGGCGCAAGATGGAAAGATCGATCCTTGTCGAGGGTGAGTCATTCTGGGTCGCAAATGGGGATGGCCTTCGATGGCCGATCGCGGTCAGGCTGCTTTCGAGCGTGCATTCAAGATAGCGGCATTCGTCAGGATCCCGCAGGGCATCCGAAAGCATCAGCCTTTTGTCTGTCGATCACTTGGACCGGCCGGAACGATATTATCATCCCGCCGCGCTTTGTGCGCCCTCTATGGATTTCAAGGTTTTTACGGAGCGGCTCCGTCTTAACCTTGGTCGGAGTGCAGCGACGAGCGGTGAACGATTGCCCATCGGCCAACTAGCGAGCGTGCGTTTTCGGTAGTTTGCGATGCTCGCAAATGATCGGTAAGATCTGCAACGAGATGGGAGATTTTTGAATGTACGCTGCAGTAATGCGTCTCTCTTTTGAAGCGGAACTCGCTCCGCGCGCTGCCGCTGCGTTTAGCGACGAACTATTGCCGAGAGTTAAGCAAGCTG
This sequence comes from Sphingopyxis sp. PAMC25046, assembly GCF_004795895.1. NCBI lineage: Bacteria > Pseudomonadati > Pseudomonadota > Alphaproteobacteria > Sphingomonadales > Sphingopyxidaceae > Sphingopyxis > Sphingopyxis sp. PAMC25046. The sequence continues at coordinate 4,487,015 of NZ_CP039250.1, read as the reverse complement.
ATGGCTTCCTCGGCGGCTACTGGCTCGACCCATCGGCCGGAGAAGGCTTGGGTCTGATCTTGTTTGAAGAAGAGGAACAAGCCCGGCAGGCAAGTTCGCCCGAACTGTGGAAAGCACCGGGAGTCACCGTGCAAAGTGTCAATGTTAGCCGTGTCGCTGCCACTGCATAGTTCCCCGGCGCCCTTCCGCTAAGTGTACGGATTATCGGGGTGAATTGTCGAGATCAGTTACGATCGGCTCGGTCCGCGATGGCCGATTATGGACTGACGGCTGATAGGTTCGAACCCGAAGACACTACCGTGATTAATCTCTGAACGCGGGCGGCTTCTTCTCCGTCCACCGATCGCGCGTGAAGCAATAATGCGAGAGCGAAGCGGACAAGTCGACCACAGTGCCCGACAGTTCGGCCGAGCGTCAAATCATATATTGACAGTGATCTATATAGATCATAGTCGATATGACTATGAACCCACTTGACTCGTCCCTTTCCGCGGTTGCCGACCCCACGCGTCGCGCCATCCTCGGCCATCTCAGAGGTGGCAGCGCAACCGTGTCGGCGCTCGTGGAGCAATTCGACCTCACCCAGCCCACGATTTCCTCCCATCTCAAGATTCTGGAACGAGCGGGTCTGATCACCCGACAGCAGATCGGGCAAACCCGGCCATGCAGTCTCAATCCCGCAGGTCTCAAGGCGATCTCCGATTGGCTCGGGGACTATGCGATGTTCTGGGAGGGAGCCATCGATCGCTTTGCAGAATTCGTATCCGACAAGGAGTCAGACAAATGAGCACTTCACTCGAAAGCACTTACGAAATGGTCATTGAGCGGCACCTGGCCCTCACCCCGGAAGAATGTTTCGCATTCTGGACCGATCCGACGACGATGACCGAATGGTGGGGTCCGAAGGATGACGCCGGGGAACCCTTCCATTCGGACGTGGAATCCTGGACTGCTGTTCAGGGCCAAAATTGGTCGATCAGAATGACCGCCCCGGACGGAACCGTGCACGTGCAGGGCGGCGAGATGCTCGAGGTCGATCCGCCTAACGTGCTACGTTTCAGCTTTCACTGGTTGGAGAATGGTGAGCGTGGCCCGACCACCGAAGTGTCGGTTCGATTCGACGCCAGGGGCGGTGGAACTATGCTGACCTTTACGCAGAGGGGCTTTTCCGAAGCGGAAGTGCGCGACAGCCACGAGCAGGGGTGGAAGGAATGCCTGGATCGCCTGGAGGATGCTGTCAGCCGGGGGCTGGATCCGGCCGCATGAGCAGGGTCCAGCGGGAGGGTTCGTGTCACTGCGGTGCGGTCGCCTACCGCGTCCTTCTCGACGCGCAGCCCACCTCCTATCGATGTAACTGCTCAATCTGTACCAAAGCGCGCACTTGGTTCGTGCCAGTCGCCGTCGCAGACTTCACCATATTGCGAGGTGAGGAGGCTCTTTCGACCTACACCTTTGGCGCTGGTTCGATCGAACACCGCTTCTGCACCGTGTGCGGCGTCAGGACCCATGGTCATGGGGAAGCTGAGGAACTCGGTGGTCGATTCGTGTCCATATGCGTTGCGACTCTGGACCTGTCGCCAGAACAGTTCGCCGCGATCGAGGCGACCTATCTGAACGGTCGCGACGACAAGTTCGACGAGCCGCCTCCGATCACATCCTATCTCTAGGATATAGAATCGCGATTGGTGTGCATTTGTACGCTGCTGTGAGGAGGTCTCTCACCCTTCAAGCCCCGCCTTTTACTCGCTCCGATGCGCCAAATGCATCGGATGCGGCGGGGGCCTCAAGCAAGCCGCCTATCCAGTTCCGTCCCGAGATAGGATATCAACCAGTCGGCGAAGTGGGGAGTCAATCCGCCTTTCTTCCAGAGAAGCCAATAGGAGCCTGGTCCTTTGAGCACATGCGGGAACGGGGCAACCAGGGTGCCGTACTGCAATTCGCGCTCGAAGAGCCGGGGCGAGAGAAGCGCAGCGCCGTTCCCGGCCATCGCCGCGATCGCATCCGAATCCTGGGTGAGCATTTCTATTGCAGTAAAGGAAATGCCGGAGGGGGACGCTCCCGCCATGTCGAACCATCCGTTCCAGCGGTCGTCCCGAAGCAAGGGAATGGCCTTGAGCGATGTAGGATCTCCATCGAGCGATGCGGCCAATTTGGGGCTAACCATCGGCGTTCCTTCGAGAGGCAGGAGCTCGCAGGCTTCGAACGAGAGCCAGGGTCCCGTCCCGCTCCGTATCGCCACGTCGAAATCAGTTCCGTCCCGCTCTTCCGTGGTGACGTCGAGCACGATCTCATCCGATCCTTCCAACTGATGATACTCCTGAAGCAGGGGAACCAGAAGGCGATTGGCAAAGGTCGGCGTGCAGGTCACTCGGAGCCTCGGCTTCGCGCGGACGCAATCCTCCACGGCCCGCTGCATGACAGCGAGGCCCTCCCGGATTCCTTCTCCCAACGCCCGTCCGGCTTCGGTGAGCGAAAGCCGCGGCCCTCTGCGATGAAAAAGGTCCACGCCGAGGCGTTGCTCAAGGTCGCGGATGCGTTGGCTGACCGCGGTGGTGGTGACCGACAGTTCCTCTGCGGCACGGGTGAAATTGCCGTGACGCGCACAGGCTTCGAAGACTTTCAGGCTCTGAAGGGATGGTCTCGGAAAAGTCATGGCTATGTGAAGCAGAACTTCACGTCATCGACAAGCATCATCGTTATGCTCGCGGTCTGGCGTGCGCTAGCATCGCTTATGTTTTCACGCAGGGAATTCGGCGGATTCATCGGTGGCACAATGCTCGCCGCATCTTCAAAAAAATCCGACGCTCGCACACCTTCGGAAGCCACCCTTATTGCCGCACCAAGCAATCTTGGGCTGCGCCCTCTGCGTGATGCCCACATCCCCGGTGCCTGGCGCGGACCCGAGGTGCTTGAAGCAGCGGGTATCGCAGCCGCCGTGGGGGCTAGATCGACGATCCGCTTGCCGCGACCAGACTACCAAGCGGATGCAGTGCCAGCCTCCCGGATCAGGAATGGGCCCGCGCTCAGAGCATTCAACGAGCAACTTGCGCTCGAAGTCCAGGCGGCGATCGCCGACAAGTCGTTCCCCGTGGTTATTGGGGGAGACTGCAGCATTATTCTGGGCTGTCTCGCCGGCGCCCGCACGACCGGTCGGCTGGGGCTCGTGCACGTCGATGGCCACAGCGATTTCTTCCATCCTGGGAACTATGATGCAGAAGCTAGGCTGGGTTCTGCAGCCGGCATGGATCTCGCGCTCGCCACCGGACGGGGCGAACCCCTCCTGGCAATCTGGGACGGCACGCCGCTGGTCGAGGACCGGTACGTCTCGCAGATTGGCGAGCGCGATGAACTTGATCCGGACTACGCCTATCGCGACATCGAGACGACTCGGATAAGACGCTTTCCGGTTCGGAGCGTCCGGAAGGCCGGTATCGAAGAGACGATTTGCAAAGTTCTCGCCCCGGTTAATGGGGAACGTCCGCCGTTCTGGCTTCACGTCGACCTCGATGTGCTGGACGAAGATGAGATGCTGGCGGTGGATTCTCCCGGATCGCCGGGGATGACGTTCGATGAGCTTGAGCGGCTCATCTCGGGGTTCCTGGCATCCGGAAGGATCGTCGGCCTCGATCTCGCAATCTACGATCCGGACCTCGACCCGACAGGAAGATATGCGAGGGACATTGTTCGTTCAATCGAAAGGGCATTCCGATCATGGCGGGGCTGATACGGACCGCAGCGGTACTCGCGCTTGGCGCGCTGGCCGCCTGCTCGCAATTCGGAAGCGATGAGCCGCGCGCGTCGGAGAGGGCATTCATGCCCCTGATGTGGACGCCTTCGGAGATTTCGACGGCGGGCTACGAGTCCTCGCCGACGTTCACACCCGACGGGCGCGAGATGTACTACGTCAGCGCAAACCCGCAGTTTCGTGACTACCAGATATTGATGTCACGATGCGTGGAGGGAAAATGGACCAGAGGCCATGTTCCGTCGTTCGCGCGTCCGTTGCCGATCATCGAAGCCGACCCTGCCATTACGCATGACGGGAAACGCCTCTACTTCATCTCCTCCAGACACGCGCCGGAGAAGGAGGACTTCGATATCTGGTATGTCGACCGAGCGGAAGAAGGCTGGGGACAACCGGTAAGGCTACCAGCCCCGGTGAATACGACCAGTTCCGAGATCTTTCCCCGCCCCGGTGCCGACGGGCGTCTTTATTTCGGATCCGACCGACCGGGAGGGCATGGAGCGGGCGACATCTACGCTGCCACGCAATCGCCTAGCGGCGAATGGAAAGTCGAGAATTTGGGACCCCCAATCAGTACCGCTGCGGACGACTATGAGGCGGAGATCTCGCGCAATGGTCGAACCATGATCGTGGTGTCGGATCGTGGCGATAAGTCGCATCTGTATCGCTTCGTCCTGAAGAATGGAAAATGGGCCGAGACAGGAAGGATCGAAGCCGCACCGGACGTCTTCCAGGTCGGTCCCTTGCTGTCGCCGGGGGGCGATCGGCTTCTCTTCGCCCAGGCGGCAAGGGCGAGATCGGGTGAGATGTACTTGATCGACCTAACCGATGACCCTGACCGTGTCTGGCCGCCCTGTGCAGGGCCTGCAGCGCCGTAACAGGGCGCCGACGGTCGCCCTAAAATGCAATGACGACTGACGAGGTGACGATGCAATTCCTGCTTATTATCAGCCACGATGACGGTTTCCGTCCCGAAGAGAAACTCGTCTCGGCCATCGGTGCATGGATCGAGCACACCGAGAAGGTCGGTGTGCGCATGCTGGGCAAGCCATTGCGTCCGGCGAGCGAAGCAAGGACCGTTCGGATCCGGGACGGAGCGCCAGAAATGATTAGTGGACCGTTCTCCGCTTCCGAGGAGCAGATGTGCGCGTTCGAACTCCTCGAGTGCGAGAGCATGGAGCAGGCGATGGACCTCGCGTGCGAGCATCCGATGGCTCATGCCGCGACAATAGAGGTAAGACCAGTTTGGGAGATGCTGGACGTGGCGAAGTCCAGTGCGTGACGAAGGTGTCGTGCTCCTCACGGATCGACTCATCCTTCGACCGCACATTCTCGGTGACTTCGAAGACAGCTTCGATATGTGGAGCGATCCGACGACGACCGAATTCATCGGAGGCCACCCTTCGACGCGGGAAGAGTGTTGGTCTCGGTTTCTCCGCTACATCGGGATGTGGCCCACTCTGGGATTTGGCTACTGGGCGATCATGGAGCGTGATACCCAGACGTTCGTAGGCGAAATCGGGTGCGCCGAGTTCAAGCGGGACATAGTGCCTCCAATCTCGCTTCCGGAGAGCGGATGGGCGATTACGCGAAGAGCGCGCGGCAAGGGATATGCAGAGGAAGCGCTGAGGGCGGTGTTGGATTGGGCTGACGATTCGCTGGAGATCGACGGCACCACCTGCATAATTGCTCCAGACAATCGGGTTTCCCGACGCCTCGCAGAGAAGGTGGGCTATGAATGTGTCGGATCAGCAGTCTATAAGGGAAACCCACTTGACGTGTTTACGCGTAAACTTGGCACACTCGTCCCCAAGAAAGCGAGTTAGATGAAGCGACGGCGCGCAACTGCCGAACCAACGCCGCGGCTGTGACCCCATGCTGAATCGATCCGGTCGACCTCGCCTTTTCATGCTCATGGCATGCCTAGCGCTCATGCTCGGATCGCCCTCCGCACAAGCACAGTCGCAATCCGACCTGGTGGCGTCGAGCACCCCGATACAGACCGGAACGTCTTTTGAACTAGACTCCGCGGTGCTGGGTGACTTTCGGCAGGTAAATGTTTGGCTGCCCACCGGATACGCCGACAGCACTGACCGTTATTCGGTCGTCTATCTGCTCGATGGTGCTCTCGATCAGGATTTTCATCACATTGCCGGCTTGGCACAACTCGGTTCGCTAAGCTGGACCTTCGGACCGATCATCGTCATCGGCGTGCAGACAAAGAACCGGCAGACGGAGCTCACTCCCGCTCCGGAAGACGCGCGATACCGCACCGCCTTTCCCAAGAGCGGCGGATCGCTACAGTTTCGCAAATTTCTCGAGGCGGAAGTGATACCCTTCATCGAAGCCCGATACCGGACCGGCGAGCGACGTGCGGTCATGGGTGAATCGCTGGCGGGCCTTTTCGTGATCGATACCCTCTTAAGGCAAGCCGACCTCTTCCACGACTACGTAGCGGTTAGTCCCAGCCTCTGGTGGGATGATCGGCGCCCGATGCGAACCGCTTCCCAGTCACTTAGATCCATGCCGCCAGGACGACGCCTGTATCTCGCGATTGCAAACGAAGGAGGGACAATGCTGGATGGAGTTGACCTGCTGCGAAATGCCCTAGAGCAGCAGTCTTCAGAAGCCGTCACGGTCCGCTACTCGGATCGGAGCGGCACGGCGACGCATAGCACAATCTATCATGGAGCTGTCGAAGAGGCCTTTCGCTGGCTCTATCCGATGCCTCAAATCGATTACGGACCAACACCCTGGTTCATGATCGATGGCGGATCTCCTGCCGACGCCGATAGGTAAAATGATTATTTACCGATGCCCACCTTTCCGAGGTGGAACGGCTCTTGGCACCTGAGCGCATGACCCGATTGCTCTGAAGCGGAGAGCAGCCCTCTATCCGCGACGATCGACTGACAGCTTTCGGGCACCGCCTAATCAGGGCGGGAACGGCCGATATCGGGCGCATATCCGCCCAACGCTACTCGGGGGAGCAGACGGTAGTATCAGTCATCGATTGGTGTCGGACGGAAGCCTCTGGCAGGCTGCGCTCCTAACTCTTGCCATTTGAAACAAGGTGACGAGAATGTCCCATCTGTTCGCGGGGATCAAGAATGCAAGACGGACTAGTCGATCGGATTTACGAATGCTCGGCGGTACCGGAGGCGTGGCCAGCGGTTCTCGACGAGGTAGCGGCCCTCGCGGGATCGGCAGGGGGCCTGCTCTTCTCGGCGCGCAAGTCGCTGAACTGGACCGCTTCCGAGCGAATAGCCGACGTCTTTGCGGCCTATGTGGAGGAAGGATGGTTCGGCAAGTGCAGTCGGCGCGTTTGCCTGATGGGCCGCGAAGAACCCTCCTTTTTCGTGGAGCATGATTTCTGGAGTGACGCGGAAATCGATGCCGATCCGGTGTATCGCGATTTCTTCCATCCGCGCGGGCTGGGATGGTCGGCGGGAACCGGGGTCCAGGTGCCAACAGGTGACAATATCGTGTTCAGCGTCGAGCGGGCCTTTACTGACGGCCCCGTGGCGGCCGAAAGCGTGGCACGGCTCAACCTTCTGCGCCCGCATCTGGCGCGGAGCGCGCTCGTCAGCGCGCGCATGCAACACAAGCGCGCCCAGGGCGCCGCCGAGGCGCTGGCCGCGATGCAGCTGCCCGCCTTTTTACTGCGCGCCGGCGGTGAAGTTGTCGAGATGAGCCCGCTTGGCACCGATGTGTCTTCGCTCGTGATATTGGGCGCACACGGCCGCCTGCACCTGGCCGACAGGCAGGCCGATGCGCTCCTCGACGATGCCCTCGCATCGCTGACCTCGGCGCCTGAAATCAGCGCGCGATCGTTTCCGGTGCGCGACGCAGCGGGAATGCCCCGGCAGGTTGCGCATCTGATCCCTGTCCCGCGCGGCGCACACGATGTCTTTGGGGATTCCTATGCCTTGCTGATGATGGTGCCGGTCGCTTCGGATCGCGTGCCCTCAGCCACACTGCTGAAGTCGCTATTTGACCTGACGCCGTCGGAAGCGCGGGTTGCCAGCGGTATCGCCCGCGGCGAGACGCCCGATTCCATCGCGGCGTCAGGCCAGGTCGCCATCAGCACGGTGCGCAGCCAAATTCGCAGCGTGCTCGAAAAAACGGGCACGTCACGACAGTCCGACCTTGCCGGGCTGTTGGCCCGGATCGGCGCAACCGCCCCTAATTAACCGAAAAAACTCCGTGCCATCCTCCATCTGAAGGATGAACAGCGCGCAGGGTTGGGCTCTATTCGCAATCGCTGACGGCGATCTGCGACCCACAGTCGTCAGCGGGCGGTGCGCCTGACCCATCGGGCCAAGCGCACCGCCGCCAGATCCGACCCGATCGCCGAACAGCGTCGCCGCTCGGCGGTTAGCCGTATTGGCCAAGACTTAGAGGGGGCGAGGAGGATCGTCTGTCGCATTGAAACGATAAGCGAATTCGAGGGGCAGGTTCAATTTCTTGGGATCGGAAATGACAACGACAGCGGGTTCGGCGCGCCATCGTTTGGCCAGAACATTCGCAGCCGCGCCTGTCGCGGCGGCGGTGCTGTTCACGTCGGCGGCAGCGGCCGAGCCCGCCGATGCGTTCGCGCTACATCAGGCCGCCCTTACGGCGGAACGGCAGGGCGAGATGACGCTGGCAATCGATAGTTTCGACCGCGCCTGCGCCATGAAACTCGCACCCTCTTGCACGATGGCAGGGCTTGCCAAGCTGGACGACGCGAACGGCAGCGAAGGCCTGATGGCCGCCGCACGCGATCTTGCGGCTGGATGCCTCGCGGGAAGCGATTTCGCGTGCGCAAAAATGGGCGTGGCGCTTGGACAAGCCTTCCCCGGCGTGGCGAGCGCGGAGGGTTTTGCCGCGATCGCACTGCGGCAAATGGGCGAAGATTGCCGCGTCACCCCGAACGACACCGCCTGCTACGACGCGGCCGCCCTGTTGCACGCCGAGGAGCGGGGCGGCGCGGATATGAGCGCGGTCCAGCGCTACGCTGCCACCGCCTGTAACCGTAAAGCCTATCCCGGATGCCTGCCCGTGGCTGCTCTATCCGCGGACGAAAGCGATGCAGTAGAACGCGCGTCGGCGCATTGCCGTGCCGCTCGCGCGGATGGCTGCATGACCTTGCTGGCGTTTCTACTGAAGGACGAGGAGCGCCTGAAGGCGCCCGACGCGCTGACAATCCTCGAGCAAGCATGTGCTGCGCAAATCGGCATCGCCTGCGCCAACTTGGGGCTATTTTACTCGAAGGGTCCGATTGCCGCGCGTGACGATAGCGCCGCGCGCCGTTTCATGCGCGCAGGCTGCGATGGCGCGGTCGCGCAGGCCTGTTTCGCCTTCGCCGTGATGCACAAAAAGGGCGTCGGCGGCCCCGTCCACCGGAACCGGTCGGTGGAACTGGTCGCTCACGCCTGTAACCTTGGTTGGGCAGAGGCGTGCGAAACGCTGGCGACGATCATCGGAGACCGCGATGCGGCGGCGCAGCCCGCCCAAGATGCCCACGCGCTGCGCCGAAGAGCCTGCCGACTTGGCAGTGAAAACGCTTGCGGCGGGGGCACGTCAACCTCGACTTCACCGGTTTGAAAGGCGGGTCAGCTCGTTCCATGGCAATTCGCAAAATCCTGTCGCGCATGTTCATCACGCTGTTCGTATCTGCAATCCTCGCAGCGGTCACCGCCGCGCAGGCGCAATCCGACAACGAAAAGCTACGTTCGATGGCGCAACTTTACGGCGTCGCGACCTACGCCTTGGGCGCCAATGAGCAGTGCGACCTGCTCGATCAGGGCGAGTATCGGGGGCTGGTCGTGCTGCGCGACGCGCTCACGCCCGACCTCTCTCGTGCCACGACGAGCGAAGTGTTTACGTCGTTGAACCACGCATCGACCGGGACGACGGACTGGGCAACCGGATGCCTCGCGCGCAGCACGCATGACACCGAATGGCGCCGCATCGATAGCGCGCGGCTGATTGCGCACGCGCTGCAGGCGGCGCCCGCGGTGATGGCCAGCGATCCCGGCACATGCTCGACGGGTAATATGGGCGAGAAACTTCCACGATCCGATTGGACGATTGTCGCGGCCATGGCCGCCCGGCACCACGTCAATGGCGAACGCGCCACATTCGACGGATTGAAAAAGATGTTCGCCGGACTGATCGACGCGGACTGCGCGCGCACGCAGAGTGCGTCATTGCTGCAGGCGGGGTTCGACGCCCTTTGGCTCGCCGAGGACAATGCCCTCGCCAACGGCGCCGACAAAGGCCCAGGTTCATCGCTGGCGGGCAGATATCAGTCGGTCGTGGTGGCAAAGGCAATGGGGCCGTGGCGGCTGCGGCGCGGCGGTTTTAACGGGTCGTTTCCGCGCGACGGGATCAACGCTTTTCGCCTCGTCGGGCGGGGCGACACCGCCACCGCCTTCCTCCATCTGGCAAGCATTGGCGCGTTCGGCGGTCCTCGCGGTGAACTGCTGTTCCGCCCCAAGGGTGGCTGGACGGTCCGGCTCGGCGGCAATGCTGCCGCCGTCGCGTTGAGCCTCGGCGACGGCACGATCATCCCCCTCATCAAATTGTCGGGGAGCGGGTCGGAGGGCCTGGGTTCCGCGCACTTCGAGCTGCCAAAGGCATCAATCGCCGCGCTCGCGGGCAAGGCCGACGCGACTATCGTCCATATCGAATGGCAGGACGGTGACGGCAAATGGACGCCCTTCTTCGGCCTTGGCCGGAATCCCGATCCCCAGAAGTTCACGCTCGGCGAGCTCCGCGACGCCCTGGCGTGGGTAATAGTGCCGCGCCCGCAATGATCATGACCACCTTGCTCCGCCTTGTTTTCGCCGTTGCGCTTGGTGGCTTATTCACGCTGGCCCCGGCGTCGGCTGCTCGATCGCCGAGCAGCAACCCGGCCGAGCTGCCCCAAGCGTGCGACGTCGACCGCGACGCGCAATCGTGCCTCAAACAGGCAATCCGTCTGTATGAAGGCAAGACGCTGCCGAAGGACGACGCCACCGCGCGCCGCTTCGCCGCCAAGGCGTGTGCGGAGGGGGCCGCCGAGGGCTGCAACTTTCTTGCCGCGATGCTCGAAAAAGGGATCGGGGGCCCGGCCGATCGCCAGGCGGCGGTGCGCAACTATCGCCGGGCATGTAACGCGGGCTATGCCAACGCCTGTTACAATCTCGGCCAGCTCTTTTACTTTGCGGCAGCGAATGAGGGCGAGGTCGTTGAGGCGCGCGAGCTATTCGCTGAAGCGTGCGACGCAAAGATCGCCGATTCCTGTAACAATCACGCCGTGATGGTGAAGTTCGGAGAAGGCGGGCCGCGCGACCTGTCCGCCGCCCGCGCTCTGTTCGATGCTGCTTGCGCGGCGGGCAGCATCGATGGCTGCACGAACCATGGCTTTATGCTGATGATGGGCGAAGCGGGACCGCGGGACATTGCGCGCGCAGCGAAGTTGCTCGACGCGGCCTGCACCGCCAACGCTCCAAATGCCTGCGACAATATGGGGGTCATGCTGATGAACGGCATGAACGGCCCGACCGACTTCGGCCGGGCAGGCACCCTGCTGCGCAGGGCCTGCGCGCTGGGCAGTCAAAGCGGCTGTTTCAACCTCGGCCAGATGCTGACGAAGGGACCGGACCATATCCGCGATCCCGGTGCGGCCGACGCGGCGCACAAGGAAGCCTGCCGACTTGGGCACAAGCAAGCCTGCACCCTCACAACTACCCCTATACAACCGGGAGCATGAAGATGTTTTGCATTTCGACCGCACGGCCCCTGACCTTGATCCTCGCGGTGGCGGCGCTATCCGCGCCAGCTCTCGCCCAAAGCGGCGGTCTCGACGATCTGGTGGACGGCCTTGCCGCCGAATCCAAGGAGGCGCTGGCGGCATCCGAGGCGCGCGTGAAAAAATGGTTCGCTGATGCCGATGTTCAGGCGCTCAAGGAGCGCGCCGATGCGGGCAATGCGTCCGCGCAGGTCGCCTTCGCCGACAGGATTCGCGACGATTTGCTCGGCGAGCCCTGGGCACGCGAAAAAACCCAGCAACAAATGCTGAAATATTATGCGCTCGCGATGGCGCAGAACAACGGGCTGGCGTTCGCGCGGGTCGGCGAAATTGCGGAATCGCCCGACTACAGCTGGAAAATGAAACGGCGCTCGCGCGATCGCGGCGAAGCAATATCCTATTATGAAAAGGGCGCCGCGCTCGGCAATCGCGAGGCGGCGGCAGGCTTCCTCAGAATTGCCCTCGATCCCAACTATTGCAGTTTCTGTGAGGATCAGGGCGACCTGAAATTTGATCGGACGAAACGCGAGGCTGCCGGTCTTCTTGACAAAGAATCCGGCGAACTCTCCATCGCATATCGCATGGAAAAGACCGAAGTCCTGGCAAAGGCCATACGCTATGCCACCCCCGTCCGACTGCGTGCGGGCGACGCGGCAGCGCACCTGCTCGCCGCGCAATATCTGACCGGTGTTCATTATCACTGGAGGTCCGGGATCGGCATTACCGACGCGCAAAAACCCCGCTGGCAGCTGCTGGAGGGCGACTATCTGCTGCCGCGAAACACCGCGAAGGCGATCGAGATACTGACCGAATTGTCCGGGCGCGGCGACAATCTTGCCAGCCGCAAGCTGGCATCGCTCTACTTTACGGGCAAGAATGACGGCGGCGGGGCGGTGCTGCGCGATTATGACAAATATATCTTCTATATGGACCGGGCGGTGACCAACGGCAGCGTGCTCGCAGCAAACGACCTCGGATTTGAGCTGCTATCAGGCCGCAAGCTCCCGGCTGATCACGCGCGCGGTTTCGAATATATCGCGAAGGCCGCGCTCAAGGGATATGGTCCCGCCGAACTATCCGCCGGCTATGCACTGCGCGACGGGCGCGGCGTGACAAAAAATGAGGCGCAAGCGCTCGAGATGTTCAAGCGCGCCGCCGACCACGGCGAGCTAGACGGGGCGGTGCAAGCGGCCGCGATGTATCGTGCTGGGCGCGGAACGACAAGCGGCCGGGTCGAAGTCCCAAACGCTTATGCCTATGAAAAGAAAGCCGAGGCGATGCGAAAGCTGACCCCCACGATGGCGGAAGTCGTCCGTCGCGGTCATCAGGATAAGTTCGACTGATCCGATCAAATCCGTGAATACAGGATTCGCCCAACGTCGGGAGTATGGAACCAGGCCAGAAGATGACGGCGCGAATTTGGTGCGGCTGGACCTGACCGCGAGGCGCTCAATTTGAGGAGAACCTTCCGTGGCATCGGCATTAAAAGCAATTCCCGCGACCGTGGCAGTTTCGCTCGGATTGGCGGCCCCAGCCAACGGCAAGGAGCGCGTCGATAGCTACCTCGTGCCGGATGCGACGGGTAATCTACAACGGTGCCGACATCGCCGCCCTAGCCAGCGTCCCCTGCTGCCACCTCGAGCTCGGCGATGCCCCGAGGCCGTCATGATCCGGCGACTGAAGCCATCAGTGGGGAAGTGAGAGGATTTCCAACGGAGAATCTATGTAGCGGCGACCTCGGCGTCTTTTTTTGTGGCGCTAAGCCACATCATAACTCTGCAACCGCCAGCGCCGAACTAACCGTCAAGTCAATTGCTCCGTGTATCGATCGAACGACCGCTTTCGGGCAGACCCCGATAACGTCGAAATGGCCGACATGAGGCGCAAAGTTGCCATCCGGGCCATGGGCAATTCCAGATAATCAGCGAGCATGTTGGGCCTGTCGGCGTACTGCGGTGAATTCCCGACGAAGGCAGGGGTCGACCTTCGCAGGCCTTCACCGAACTTCTAAAGCATTGGATTTATTGAGCGTCGCATCCTTCAATTCCGGCCGCAATAGCACGGATTCGGCGCGTAACGTTCTTGCCTCACGAACGAGTTGCTTACTTGGCAAAATCCAAGCTCCCAAGCCCATCGCTGGGATTCGTTTAAATTATTGAAATATAAAGAAAAATGGCGCACCCGAAGGGATTCGAACCCCTGGCCTCTGCCTTCGGAGGGCAGCGCTCTATCCAGCTGAGCTACGGGTGCTGATAGAGCGCGGCCTCTAGCAAGCCCTTGGCCCGCCAGCAATGGCCTATCGACCGTTGCGCCCGGATATGCGAAGCGGTGCCCGCGAAGAGGACGGGAGCGTTGGTGAAACTATCCGAACCGAGCTGGCCGATGGCCGCGGACCTTTACGGCGAGATGCAGCTCGAGGCGAACCCGCCCGCGCGGCATCGCTGGCGTGACTATCTGCCGGGTCTTCTCGTCACCGCCATCGCCGCGCTCGCCGCCGCGTGGCTTGCCGACCATTATGCCGCGCCGATCGTGCTGATGGGGCTGCTCATCGGCCTCGCGCTGTCATTCCTGTCGCAGGACAAGCGTACCCACGCGGGACTCGACCTGATGTCGCAAACCGCGCTGCGCATCGGCATCGTCCTCGTCGGCGCGCGGATCACCGCTGGTCAGCTCGTCGAGCTGGGGCCGCTGCCCTTCGCGCTGCTCGTGATCATCATGCTCGCGGTGATCGTGATGACCGTCGGCGCCGCGCCGCTGTTCCGGCAGGACAAGCAGGCCGCGCTGCTCGCGGGCGGTGCGACCGCGATCTGCGGCGCGTCGGCGGCGCTCGCGCTCTATTCGTTGATCGGCGACAAGCGCATCGATCAGGCGCGCTTCACGCTCACCCTCGTCGGCATCACCGTCGCGAGCGCGCTGGCGATGACGCTCTATCCGGTACTCGCGGCGCAGCTCGACCTTACCGACGCGCAGGCGGGCTTCCTGATCGGCGCGTCGGTCCACGACGTCGCGCAGGCGATCGGCGGCGGCTTTTCCTTCTCGCAGCCGGCGGGCGAGGTCGCGACGATCGTCAAACTGACGCGCGTCGCGCTGCTCGCCCCGATGCTGATGCTGATCGCGCTCTGGCTCGGCCGCAGCGGCGGAACCGGCGCCCCCACGCGCATTCCGCTCCGCCTGCCCTGGTTCATCCTCGGCTTCCTCGGCCTCGCCGCGATCAATTCGCTTGTCGCGATTCCGGAACCCGCGCAGGACGCCGCCGCGACCGCCGCGCAGGCGCTACTGCTCCTCGCGATCGTCGCCACCGCGATGAAGGCGCGGCTGCACCTGCTCCTCGATCAAGGGTGGCGCAGCTTCGCGCCGATCATCGTCGCGACGCTGACCAGTTTTTTGCTGTCCTTGGCGGCCGCGCTGATGCTATGACGGCGTGACGTCAGGGCAATATCCTGAAATATCAGCCTTTCGGTAGAGCCCAGCTCACGGTCAGCTGCGTCGCGCGGCGCGGGATGTCGAGCTTCGCCTCGCTGAAATTGACCTTCTCGTTTGGCGGCAGCATCCGCACCGGCGGCTTGATCGTCCAGCTATAGACGATCGTGCCCTGCGCATCGCGCAGTTCGGCGAGGATCGGCGGCACGCGCTGTTCGCGGTCGGTCGGGTTGATGATCACCCCCGACGCGGCGAAATAGATCGTTCCGTCGGCAAGTTCGCGATGATCCTGGTTCGGCGGCAGCTCGATCACCAGGTCGGGTTCGTCGACGCCGCCCGGCAGGCCGAGCCCCTGCGCCCAGCCCGGCAGGCCGAAATAGGCGAGCCCCGCGGTCGCGGCGATCATCAGCACGGCGGCGGTCGCGGCGATCACCGTCCAGCGCTTCGCGGGATTGCGCCGCGGGCGGCGGAACGGCAGCGGCGCGTCGGCAGCGGCGGGCGTGACACGCGGCGCGGGCTCCGCCGCGGCGAAGGCTGGCGGCGCGGGCGCGGGCGAAGCTTCTGCCACGTCAGGATAAGCTGTCGCAGCGGGTTCGGCGGCCGGCATTGGCGTCGCCGCGGAGGCCTCGACCGCCGGAGCGGGGGGCGTTGCCGCAGGTGCGGCGGGTTCCTGAAACCAGCTGTGGCGGCAATTGGCGCAGCGCACTGTGCGCCCCGTCGGACCGATCGCCGTATCGGGAACGACATAGCGTGTGTGGCAGGACGGGCAGGCAAGGATCATGGCCCCCCTCTAAACACGCCGATTCGCGCGTTGCAAGCGCCGCGTTCCACTCGCACCTTGTCCTCTGTGGATAGCCGTGCGACAGGCAAGCGAATGAGCGGACCAGCGCACCCGATCCCAGACCCCGCGCAGGCGCATGATCGCTGCGGCGCGACGTCATGACCGACGCGTCCCCGACGCGCCCCGGCGGCGCGATGGTCGAATTCGACGGCGTCGGCCTCCGCTATGGCCCCGATGCCGAAATCCTCTCCGACATCAGCTTCAACCTCCAGCCGGGCAGCTTCTATTTCCTCACCGGCGCATCGGGCGCGGGCAAGACGTCGCTGCTCAAGATGCTCTATCTGGCACAGCGGCCGAGCCGAGGCATCGTCCGCCTGTTCGGCGAGGATCTGGTCGCGATGCCGCGCCACCGCCTGCCCGGCTTTCGCCGCCGCATCGGCGTCGTCTTCCAGGATTTCCGCCTGATCCCGCATCTGAGCGCGCGCGACAATATCGCGCTGCCACTGCGCATCGCGGGGGTCAGCGAGGAGGATCTTTCGGGCCCGGTCGGCGAAATGCTGAGCTGGATCGGGCTCGGCGACCGCGCCGACGCGCGCCCCGCGACCTTGTCGGGCGGCGAGCAGCAGCGCGTCGCGATCGCGCGCGCGGTGATCGCGCGCCCGCAGCTCCTCGTCGCCGACGAGCCGACGGGTAACGTCGACCCCGATATGGCGATGCGCCTTTTGGGACTGTTCGAGGCGCTCAATCGCCTCGGCACCACCGTCGTCGTCGCGACCCACGATATCCACCTGATCAGCCGCATCGAAAATGCGCAGATGATGCGGCTCGAAAGGGGACGCCTCGCCGACCCCACCGGCGCGCTGCGCTATCCGCCGGCGAACCGCGCATGATGGGCCGGGCATGATCATCCCGCGCGTCCCCGTCCAGCATCGCCGCCTGCTCCCCGACCGCCGACTGTCGGGCCCGACGCCGTGGGTCGTCGCGATTTTGATGATGCTGACCTTGCTCGCCGCCGCCGCCGGGGTCGGCCTCGCGCGCTCGGCGAACGCGATCGGCGATGCCATCGCGGGGCGCGTCACCGTCCAGATCGTCACAGCCAACCCGGTGACGCGCGCCGAGCAGGCGGCCGCTCTCCGCCGCGCCGCCGCGGCGCAGTCCTTCGTGCGGTCGGCGCGTTCGGTCGAGCGCGAGGAATTGCAGGCGACGCTCGGCCAATGGTTCGGCAGCGCAGACGGCGACGACCCGGTGCTGAAGTCGCTGCCTCTGCCCGCACTCGTCGATGTCGATTTCGTCGGCGGGAACCGTGGCAGCCATATGGAGGCGCTCCGCGCCCTTGTCGCGCGCGAGGCGCCGGGTGCGCGGATCATCCCGCACGCGGAATGGCTGGGTCCCGTCGCGCGGCTCATCCGTTCGCTCGCGTGGATCGCCGGCGCCATGGTGCTGCTCATGGCGGCGGCGAGCGCCGCGGTGGTGATCATGACCGCGCGCGCCGCGCTCGGCACCCATTATGCGACGATCGAGATGCTCCATATGATCGGCGCGACCGACCGCCAGATCACGCGGCTGTTCCAGCGCCGCATCGCGATCGACACCGCCTATGGTATCGCGCTCGGCAGCACCGTCGCCGCGGCGATCCTGCTACTGATCGGCTGGCAATGGTCGGGCGTCACCGCGGGCCTCGCCGCGACCGCGTCGCTCGGTCCCGCGGGCTGGGCGCTCTTGCTGGCGCTGCCGCTATTGGCTATCGCGCTGGCTGCTCTCACCGCGCGGCAGACCCTGCTCGCGGCGCTTAAGAAGATTCTATGATCAAGCGCCTGATTTCCCTGTTGTTCCTGGCCTGGGTTCTTGGCTTCGCATGGTTTGCGCTGCTGTTGCCGCTGCCCGCGGGCGCGCAAAAGACCGACGGAATCGTCGTGCTCACCGGCGGCCCCGGGCGCATCGACCGCGCGCTCGAACGGCTCGAGGCGGGCGACGCCAAGCGCCTGCTCATCAGCGGCGTCGCGCGCGAAGTGAAGCCGCGCGAGCTTGCCGCCGAATATAAGCGCCCGGTTTCGCTGTTCGACTGCTGCATCGCATTGGGGTTCGAGGCCGAGGATACGCGCTCGAACGCGACCGAAGTCGCGACCTGGGCGCAGCGGCGCAAGTACAAGAGCATCCGGCTGGTCACCACGGACTGGCACATGCGCCGCGCCGAATATGAAATCGGCCGCGCGGTCGGCGACACGGTGACGATCCTGCCCGACGCGGTGCGCAGCCAGCCGAGCTTCGCGACCCTGTTCCGCGAATATCATAAATATCTCGCAGGGCTGGCGGGCGGCCTCCTCGGGCTCTAAAGCGGGCGCCGATGCGCTACACCATCGCCCTCTTTCGCTCGATCCTCTTCTGGCTGCTGTTCGTGCTGATGAGCAGCATCAGCTCGATCGGCGCAGTGATCTCGCTGCCCATCTCGCACCGCGCGACGATCTGGTTCGTGCGCATCTGGGCGCAGGCGCATCGCCTCTTCTGTCGCTTCGTGCTCGGTCAAAAGATCGTCGTCGAGGGCGAAATGCCCGATATCCCCGTGCTCTATGTCTTCAAGCACGAAGGGGCCTTCGAGACGATCGAACAGCCGATGCTGTTCAAACATCCCGCCGTCTTTGCCAAGGAGCAGCTTTTCTCGATCCCCGTCTGGGGTCAGGCGGCGCATTTCTACGGGCTGATTCCCGTCGACCGCGACGGCGGCGGCAAGGCGATGCGCGCGATGCTGAACGCCGCCAGGGCCGCGCTCACCAAGGATCGCCCGCTCGTGCTCTTCGCCGAAGGAACGCGTATCCCGCATGGGCTCGCGCCGCCGCTGCGTTCGGGCTTTGCCGGCATCTACCGCCTGCTCGGCGTGCCCGTTATCCCGGTCGCGGTGAACAGCGGCATCGCCTATCCGCCGCGCCGCTGGGTCAAATGGTCGGGGACGATCACTTACAAGGTCGGCGAAACCATCCCCGCCGGCCTTCCACGCGAGGAGGCCGAGGAGCGCGTCTGGCGCGCAATCAACGCGCTGAACCCGCCCGAGGCGTTGCTGGGATCATGATCGTCGCCCCCGCGGAGGCGGGGGCCGCTATCGAGGTAGCGCGGGGTTGCTGGCGGCCCCCGCCTCCGCGGGGGCGATGGTTATCAATGTTTCCGCCCGAAATCGGGCGCCGCGTCATCCTGCCCCTGCTCGATGATCGAGCGCCGGATCGCGCGCGTGCGCGTGAACCAGTCCTCGAGCTTCGCGCCGTCGCCGCGGCGGATCGCCTGCTGCAGCGCGGTCAGATCCTCGTTGAAGCGCTGCAGGGTTGCGAGCACCGCATCCTTGTTGGCGAGGAAGACGTCGCGCCACATCACCGGGTCGCTCGCCGCGATGCGCGTGAAGTCGCGGAAACCGCCTGCCGAATATTTGATCACCTCGCTCTCGGTGACCTCTTCGAGCTCGCTCGCGGTGCCGACGATCGTGTAGGCAATGAGGTGCGGCAAATGGCTCGTCACCGCGAGCACCATGTCGTGATGCGCGGCGCCCATCGTATCGACGCGCGCGCCGAGCGCCTGCCAGAAGCCCGTCACCGCCGCCACGGCGTCGTCCGGTGCGCCCGCGTTCGGAGTGACGATGCACCAGCGGCCGTCGAACAGGCTCGCAAAGCCCGCCGTCGGCCCGCTATTCTCGGTCCCCGCGACCGGATGCGCCGGAATGACGATATGATCGGGCAGCGCCTGCGCGAGCGCCTCGGCGACACCCGCCTTCGACGATCCGACATCCGAAATGATCGCTTCCGCCTTCAGCCCCGGCGCGATCGCCGCGGCCGCATCAGCCATGCGCCCGACCGGAACGGCAAGGATGACGAGGTCGGCATCGGCGACCGCGACGCGCGGATCATCGACGATCGTGTCGCAAAGGCCCAACGCGCGCGCCACATCGCGCACATCGTCGCTGGCATCATGGCCGGTCACCGCCACCCGCGGCAGCCGCTCCCTGATCGCGCGCGCGATCGACGAGCCGATCAGCCCCAGTCCGATGATCGCGACGCGATCAACGCTCGGCGCCCTTGGCATCAGCCGTTGAGCGCCGCGCGGATCGCGGCCGCGAGCCCGCGCGTCTCGTCCTCGGTGCCGATCGTCATGCGCAGCGCATTGGGAAGCCCCTGCCCCGGCAGCCAGCGCACGATATAGCCCGCGTCCATCAGGCGGTTATAAACCGTCTCGGCGCTGACATCGCCCTCGAACAGCACGAGCAGGAAATTGCACGCCGACGGCACGACGCGCACGCCATGATTGCCGAGGCTTTCGAGCTCGCTCGCCAGCCAGGCGCGCCATGTCGCATTATGCTCGCGGCTGTGCGCCACGAATTCCTCATCGCCGAGCGCCGCAACCGCGGCGGCTTGTCCGGCGCGCGTCACGTTGAACGGCAAGCGGATACGATGCAGCGCCGAAATCACCTCGGCGGAGGCATAGCCCCAGCCGATGCGCTCGGCGGCGAGCCCGTGGATCTTCGAAAAGGTGCGCGTGATGAACACGTTCGGCTGCGTCTTGGCGAGTTCGAGCCCGCCATCGTCCTCGGCCTCCGACAGATATTCGCTATACGCCTGGTCGATCACGAACAGGACATTCTTCGGCAACCCGGCATAGAGCCGCTGGACTTCCTCGCGCGTCGCGAGCGTGCCGGTCGGATTGTTCGGATTGGCGAGATAGACGACGCGGGTCTTGTCGGTCACGGCGGCGAGCAGTGCGTCGACGTCGGTCGCATAGTCGCGGTCGTCGGCCTCGACCGGCACCGCGCCGACGCGGCGCGCGGCGATTTCGTAAACCGCAAAGCCGTAGCGCACATAGAGAATCTCGTCGCCCACCCCGGCATAGGTGCCCGCCGCCAAGTGCAGCAGCTCGTCCGACCCGTTGCCGCAGATGATCCGCGCCGGATCGAGCCCGAACTTCGCCGCGATCGTCTCGCGCAGCTCGACAGAGCCGGGATCGGGATAGCGCGACAGCGCATCGGCCGCGCCCTGCGCCGCGGCAAACGCCGCGCGCGCCTTCTCGCCGGTGCCGAGCGGATTTTCGTTCGCGCTCAATTTGATCAGCGGGCGCCCGTCGGCGCCGGCCGACTTGCCGGGAACATAGGGAGCGATGCCGCTGATCCACGGCTTGGGCGTAAGGGTTTCGGTCGCGTCGGTCATGCCGCGCGGTTTAGCGGCTGTGCGCCCCAAGTCCAGCGCCTAGTCCAGCACGTTGACACGCTCCCCGCACCCGCTTAGCTCCGCGCGAACGATGGCGAGCCTTCTCCACCAGATTCAGCATCAGGGCGTGACGATCGACGCACCGCTGCCGCTCGACAGCGGGCAGGTGCTGCCGTCGGTGACGATCGCCTGGCAAAGCTATGGCGCGCTCAACGCCGACAGGTCGAACGCGGTGCTGATCTGCCACGCGCTCACCGGCGACCAATATGTCGCGAGCGATCATCCCGGAACCGGCAAGCCCGGCTGGTGGGCGCGCATGGTTGGCCCGGGCAAGCCGATCGATACCGACCGCTTCCACGTCATCTGCGCCAATGTGCTCGGCAGCTGCATGGGGACGAGCGGCCCCGCAACCCCCGACGCGGCGAGCGGCGCGCCGCTCGGCATGGCATTTCCCGTCATCACGATCACCGACATGGTCCGCGCGCAGGCGATGCTGCTCGACCATCTCGGCATATCGCGCCTGCACGCCGTCGTCGGCGGGTCGATGGGCGGGATGCAGACGCTCGCATGGGCGGCGACCTATCCCGAGCGCCTCCAATCCGCATTGGTCATCGCAAGCGCGGCGCGCCATTCGGCGCAAAATATTGCGTTTCACGAGGTCGGACGGCAGGCGATCATGGCCGACCCCGACTGGCAGGACGGCCAATATTATGGCAGCGCGCGCGCGCCGACGAAGGGCCTCGCGGTCGCGCGCATGGCCGCGCACATTACCTATTTGTCCGAAGCGGGGCTGACCGAGAAGTTCGGCCGCCGCCTGCAGGCGCGCGACATCAAGAGTTTCGGTTTCGATGCCGATTTCCAGGTCGAATCCTATCTCAGGCATCAGGGGCTGGCCTTCACCGACCGCTTCGACGCCAACGCCTATCTCTATATCACGCGCGCGATGGACTATTTCGACCTCGCCGACCCGCACGACGGCCGCCTCGCGGGCGCCTTCGCGGGCGCAAAGGATGTGCGCTTCACGCTCGTCAGCTTCGACACCGACTGGCTCTATCCGACCTCCGAATCGCGCCGCGTCGTGCAGGCGCTGCAGAGCGTCGGCGCCGCGGCGAGCTTCGTCGAACTGTCGGCGCCTTTCGGCCACGACAGCTTCCTCCTCGACGTGCCCGCGCTCGACAGGCTCGTCGCGGGGTCCCTGCGGGCGGGTCTGGCATGAGTGAAACCTATCACCTGTCCTTCGACCCGTCCGACATGCAGGTCGACGCGATCCACGCCTTTCTGACGCAAAGCTATTGGGCCGAAAATATCGCGCGCGCGGTCGTCGAACGCGCGATCGCCGGGTCGCTCTGCGTCGGCGTCTTCGCGCCCGGCGGCGGGCAGGTCGGCTTTGCCCGCGTCGTTACCGACCGCGCGACCTTCGCTTACCTCGCCGACGTCTATGTGCTCGAGGCGCATCGCGGACACGGCCTCGCCGCACGCATGGTGACCGCGCTGCACGATCATCCCGAGCTGCAGGGGCTGCGGCGCTGGATGCTCGCAACAAGCGACGCCCACGGCCTTTATGCCGCGCTCGGCTGGACCGCGATCGAGGACAGCACGCCGTTCATGCAGCGGCATTTCCCTTACGTTTACGGGCAGGCCGCACAATGAAGCTGCGCCCCGATCTGGCGATCATCGCCGACGCCGTTCCCGCGACCGCGCGCGTACTCGACGTCGGATGCGGCGACGGCGAACTGATGGCGGCGCTCCGCGCCAAGGGCGTCGACGCGCGCGGGCTCGAGATCGATCCCGACAATGTTACCGCGGCGATCGCGCGCGGCCAGTCGGTGGTGCAGGGCGACGCCAACCACGACCTCGCCGACTATCCCGACGACGCCTTCGATTATGCGATCCTGTCGCAGACGCTGCAGACAACCGAGCGCCCCGACCGCGTGGTTGACGAATTGCTGCGCATCGCGCCGCGCGCCTTCGTCAGCTTTCCCAATTTCGCGCATTGGCGAATCCGGCTCGCGCTCTTGTGGGGCGGGCGGATGCCGGTGACGCGGCTGCTCCCCGTCGCCTGGTACGAAACGCCGAACATCCACCATGTCACGGTCAGCGACTTCCGCGACCTCGTCCGCGACAAGGGCATCGGGGTCGAGCGCGTCTGGCACCTGTCGGGCGACAAGCCGGCGAGCGACGCCGCCGCCAGCTGGCGTGCCGAACATGCGATCTTCCTGATCGCGCGCGGCTGAGTCCCGAAGTCGCAGGCGACCGGGACGGGAGCGTAGCGGATCCGCGGCTAGTCCGCGGCCGGCACCTTGTGGCGGGCCATATGCGGCATGAAATCCATCTTGCCGATGGCCAGCCCCGCATCGCGCAGCAAGGCATAGGCCATCGTCACGTGAAAATAGAAGTTCGGCATTATCCAGTCGCGAACATCTTCTTCGGACGACATCACAAAGCGCACGCCATTTGGCAATGTCAGGTCGACCGTTGCTTCGGCGTCGGCCCATCGGGCAGGGTCGGCCTGATCAACCAGCGCGCGGACCGCGGCAATCCGCTGACGAATCTCTGCAAGCGAGGCGTATGTGGTTTCTTCGAGCGGGACCGCCGTACCACCCACTTGATTGAGGGCCAGAAGCACTTGATTCAAAGCGACGCGGAACTGAAGCTCGAGCGGGAACATATCCTCGGTCAGTTTTGCGGCAAGCACATCGTCCGGCATCTTGGCATCGACCGCCTTGCCGACAAGATGATCAAGCGTGCCGAGCATGTTGGCAAAAGTCATTCGCGCTGATTGAGCGTAAGGCATCGCATATCCCTGTAATTGGCGGCCGGACCTTCAATCCTTCTTTTTCAGGCCGTTGGCCAGCATGTCATTCGCGATCCGGGCAATTTCGGAAATGTCGATCTCGGTGTCCCACAGGCCGTAGCGCATCCCCAGAAACACATTCATGCCGCCGATTGCCCAGGCGTGGATCTCGCCGATGTCGGCGCGGATTTCGCCGCGCCCTGCGCCCGCCTCCAGTCGCTGCCGGATGCGCTCGACGGTCGTTTCATAGTGGCGGCGATAGCTCGCGTAATCGACGAACTCGGCCTCGTCGATGATGCGGTAAATCTCCTTATGCTCGCGCACGAAGCCCAGATAGGATTCGAGCCCGATGCGTTCGGCGCTGATCTCGTCGGGCGCCGCTTGCACCAGCGGCGTGACATGGTCGCGCAATTGCTCGCTCATATAGCGGACGAGCGCCTGGAAGATTTCCTCCTTCGAATCGAAATAGGTGTAGAAGCTGCCGAGCGCGGTCCCGGCGCGGCGCGTGATCGCACTGATCGACGCCTCGTGAAAGCCGCGCTCGCCGAATTCGACCGCCGCGGCGTCGAGCAGCTTGCGCAGCGTCCGCCGCCCGCGCTCGGTGCGCGGCGTCTTGTCGCGCGCATCGCCCGTGCCTTCTCCCGTTTCGGTCCGCGGCTGATCCATGGCTGCCTTTCCGTCTCCCCCTCCGTCCGGCTCTGCCTGCATCGTGGCATTTCCGCACCACTGGCAAGCAAAAAACGACGAAGTCCGTTTCCAAGTTGAAACTTGGTTCATGTTTCATTATTGGAAGCGGCGCGGCTTGGCAAGCACCGGCCCAAGAAAAGCAAATCGGGCGGCGAGGGGTCGCCCGCCACATGGGAGAGTTTTCATGCGTCCTTTCGCCCGCCCGCTGCGCCGTGCCGTCCTCGCCACCAGCGCCCTTTCGATGATCGCCTTCGCCCCGCCGGCCTTCGCGCAGGAAGAGGGCGTTACCGACGCCGGCGATAACGAGATTATCGTGACGGCACGCCGCCGCGACGAACGGCTGATCGACGTCCCCGTCGCGATCACCGCTTACTCGGGCGAGGCGCTCGAAAAGGCGGGCGCGATCGACATCACCGACATCGGCGCGACGACGCCGAACACGACGCTCGAAGTGTCGCGCGGGTCGAACTCGACGCTCAGCGCCTTCATCCGCGGCGTCGGCCAGCAGGACCCGGTGTCGGGGTTCGAACAGGGCGTCGGCATCTATCTCGACGACGTCTATCTCAACCGGCCGCAGGCCGCGGTTCTCGACATTTACGACGTCGAACGCATCGAAGTGCTGCGCGGGCCGCAGGGCACACTTTATGGCCGCAACACGATCGGCGGCGCGGTCAAATATGTGACCAAGCCGCTTCCGCAAGAATTTTCGCTCAAAATCAAGGGCGCGCTCGGCACCTATGACCAGGCCGACCTCGTCGTCACCGCGAGCGCGCCTATCGGCGACCTGCTCCGCGTGGGAGGCTCGGTCGCGCGCCTGTCGCGCGGCGGCTTCGGCGACAATCTCACCACGGGCCTCGAAAATTACAACAAGGACGTCTGGGCGGGTCGCGGCACCGTCGAGCTCGGCGGCTATGACGCCCCCGTGCTCATCCGCATCACGGGCGATTATTCGAAGGACAAGAGCGATCCGCGCGGCGGCCATCGCCTGATCCCCTCGCTCGCGACGAGCGCCCCCGTCCTCGACGACGTCTTCGATTCGCGCGGCGGTCTCAACGATCCGAAGCAGGATATCGAGGCCTATGGTCTTGCGATGAACGTCACCGCCGAACTCAGCGACACGGTGACGCTGCGATCGATCAGCGCGTGGCGCAAGGACCGCTCGGCGACCCCGATCGACTTCGACGCGCTTCCCGCGGTCGACGTCGACGTCCCCGGCTTCTATTTCAACGAACAGATCAGCCAGGAATTCCAGCTGCTCTACGAAGGCGACCGGCTGAAGGGTCTTCTCGGCTTCTATTATCTCGACGCGACCGCCGACACTTTGTTCGACGTGCGCATCTTCAACACTTTCGCCGGGCTGACCGCCTTCACCGAGGCCGACGTCGACACCACGACCTTCGCGGTGTTCGGCGATGCTACCTTCGATTTCACCGACCGGCTCAGCCTGTCGGTCGGCGGCCGCTATACCTGGGACAAACGTGAAGCCTCGATCCTGCGCCAGAATTATCTCGGCGGTGGATCACCCGTATTCGGTGGCGCCGGCGTGCCCTTCGGCGCGCCCAGCACCAATTTCGAGGGCAGCCGGAACTTCAAGAAATTCACCCCCCGCGCTTCGCTGTCGTTCAAACCGACCCCCGATCACACGCTCTATGCAAGCTATTCGCAAGGCTTCAAGGGCGGCGGCTTCGACCCGCGCGGCGTCGGCGTCAACGCGCCCGCAGCAATTCCCGGCAGCCCGACCGACGCCGAAGTCGCTTCCTTCCTCAGCTTCCTTCCCGAACAGGTCGACAGCTATGAAGTCGGTTACAAGGGCAGCCTGATGGACGGCGCAGTCAATGTCGCGCTCGCCGCCTTCTACGCCGATTATTCCGACGTCCAGATCCCGGGTTCTGTCGCGTGCACAATCCTTGCCGGTACGCCTCCTGTTCCCATTCCTTCCTTCTGCGGCGTCGTCTCGAACGCCGGCAAGGCGACCTTCAAGGGGCTCGAATTCGAAGGCCGCGCGCGGCTCGGCGAAGATATGGCTGCGGTCGGCGACCGGCTGACGCTATCGACCGCGCTCGGCTATATCGACGCCGAATATAAGGAATATATTACCAACGTCGGCGGCGTGCCCACCGATGTCGCCGACTTCCGCGAGGTGCAGAACACGCCGAAATGGACCGCGAGCGCCAACCTCGCCTATTCGGCCCCGATCGGCGACGGCGACATCAGTTTCGGGACGACGCTGTCGTACCGCAGCAAGACCTATCAGTTCGAAATCCCCAATCCCTATATCGACCAGAAAGGCTTCGCGCTATGGGACGCGAGCATCGTCTACACCGCGCCCGACGACCGCTGGAGCCTCGGCCTGTTCGGCAAAAATCTGACCGACAAGGAATATAAGACGTCGGGATATACGTTCGTCAATTTCGACCCCGTGACCGGAGCGCCGACATCGGCGCTCGGCACCGAAGGCACGCTGACCGCCTTCTACGGCAACCCGCGCCAGGTCTTCGTCACCGGCACGGTCAAATTCTGATCCGACGACAAAAGGGGGAGAAGGGGCGCCCGCCGCGGCGCCCATTTTTCCTTCGCCCCTGCCGGCTATACGGCCCGGATGTCTGCTCTGGGATGGAAAGCCGACGGCGCCAACATTCGCTACCCGCCGCGTCCGGACATTTTACGTCCGCCCGCCATGCTTCGAATATCGCACCACGGCACCGGGGATTGCCGAATTATTTGTACATCCCCTCGCGTAAATTGATGCCATGTTCCAGCCACGCCTTCAGCGCACAGAGCATCTGCGACCAGCCCTGGCAATTGCCATAGGAGGCGCTGAGCGCGCCCTGATTCTCGCGCCATCCCTCCTCGGCGATTTCGACCAGCGTGCGGCCGTCGTCGAGCCCCCTGAAGTTCATCGTCACGCGCGTGCGATAGTCGGCGTCCTTCGGTTCGCTGCCCTCGACGTTGTGCGCCTCGCCTTCGCTCGCCTGCCATTCGAGGACGATCTTCTCATCGGGCACGACCTCGATCACCCAGACCGGGAAGGCACCCGGAAAGTCATGGAAGTCCCACGTCACCGTCGCGCCGGCCTCGAGCCGCCCCTCTGCACCGCCCGTGGTAAAATAGTTCGACAGCTTCGCGGGATCCGCGACCGCCTCGAACACCTCGTGCACGGGCTTCGCGATCCGCGCCGCGACCCTGAATTTCAGTTCCATGTCGATTCTCCGCTTGAGTCGCATCCTTTTATGTTATAAAAATATAACATGTCAATTCATGACCAGTTCGACGCGACGTTCAAGGCGCTCGCGTCGCCGATCCGGCGCCAGATTCTCGACGATCTGAAGGACCAGCCGCTAACGACGGGGGCGCTGTGCGGCCATTTCGCCGACATCGACCGCTGCACGGTGATGCAACATCTGAAGGTGCTGGAGGATGCGGGGCTGGTGATCGCCGAGCGCCGCGGCCGCGAGCGCTGGAACCATCTCAACGCGATACCGATCCAGGACATCCACGACCGCTGGATCGGCCCGCACGCCGCAGCAGCAAGCGCCCGGCTGGCGCGCTTCAAGCAGTCGATCGAGGCGGAGTGATGCGGGGCGGTGACGGGGAACGGCCTGTATCGGCCGTTGAGTATCTCATAACTTCGTCATTCCCGCGAAAGCAGGAACCCAGAGTGGGGTCAGCCGACGCACGCTCTAGGTTCCTGCTTTCGCGGGAATGACGAAGGTTGGGAATGGCCTCTTCCCACCCCAAAGCCGATAATTGCGCTCGCGCATAAAAAGGCCGGGGAGTCACCTCCCCGGCCCTTGTCAAATCGCCGCAACCGCGATCACCACCCCTGCGGCTTGCCCCTATTCTGTTCGTCGAGCCATTTCTTCAGCGGCGCGAAATAATCGGCCATCGCCTTGCCCGACATTTCGCGGTTGCCGGTAAAGGCTTCGAGCGCGTCGGGCCACGGCTTCGACGCGCCCATTTCGAGCATCGCGTTCAGCTTCGCGCCGACCTCTTTGTTGCCATAGAAGGAACAGCGGTGGAGCGGCCCCTTCCAGCCCGCCTGCTTGCACGCCGCCTGATAGAATTGGAACTGCAGCACCCGCGCGAGGAAATAGCGGGTGTAGGGCGTATTGCCGGGAATGTGGAATTTCGCACCCGCGTCGAACGCGTTCGCCGGCCGCTCGCTCGGTGGCGTGATGCCCTGATATTCCTTGCGCAGATCGGTCCAGGCCTTGTTGTAGCCGGCGGGCTGGATCGACCCGTCGAAGACGCCCCAGCGCCAGCGGTCGACGAGCAAGCCGAAGGGCAGAAAGGCGACCTTGTCCATCGCCTGCCGCAGCAGCAGGCCGATATCCTTGTCGGCGCTCGGCACCTTCGCCTTGTCGAGCAGCCCGATGTCGACAAGATATTGCGGCGTGATCGACAGCGCGACGAAATCGCCGATCGCCTCATGGAAGCCGTCGTTCGCGCCGTTGAGGTAGAGGAAGGGCTGCTTGTTATAGGCCCGCTGGTAATAATTGTGGCCTAGTTCGTGGTGGATGGTGATGAAGTCGTCAGCGTTCACCTTGATGCACATCTTGATGCGGATATCGTCCTTATTGTCGATATCCCACGCCGACGCGTGGCAGACGACCTCGCGGTCGGCGGGTTTCAGGAACTGACTGCGCTTCCAGAAGGTTTCGGGCAGCGGCGCCATCCCGAGCGACGAATAGAAATTCTCGCCCGCCTTGACCATGTCGAGCGGGGTCTTGCCCTGTGCGGTCAGGAGGTCGCCGATGTCATAGCCGAGGTCGCCGGTGCCAGCAGGCGCGACCAACGGATAGATATTGCCCCATTCCTGCGCCCACATGTTACCGAGCAGGTCGGCGCGGATCGGGCCGGTCTTGGGCTGCACCGCGTCGCCATATTTCTCGTTGAGCTTCCAGCGGACATAGGTGTGGAGCGCCACGTACAGCGGCTTCATGTCCTGCCAGATCTTTTCGGTCAGCTTGGCGAATTCTTCGGGCGGCATGTCATAACCCGAACGCCACATCGCGCCGGTGTCGGTGAAACCCAGCTCCTTCGCGCCCTCGTTCGCGATGCCGACCATGCGGGCATAATCGTCCTTCATCGGCGCGCCGACCTTGTCGTGCCAGCTCGTCCACATTTCGGCGAATTGCGCCGGCGTGTTCTCGAGATTGCCCATCTCGGCCTCGATATCCGACCCCGAGATTTCCTTGCCGTTCAGCGTACCGCGACCCTTGCCATATTGCGACTGCAGGTCGGTTGCGATCGTGTTGAGCTCGGTCGCTGCACCCGGCGTCGTCGGCGCGGGCAGCACGATGCCGGTGCGCAGGATGTCGAGCTTGCGCCTGGTGTCGGGGCTGAGCCCCGCGACATTCATATATTTCGCGGCCTCGAGCGCATATTTCACCGACTTTTCGGTGCCGACCGCGTTGATCCGCGCCGCCATCGCGTCGGTATCCTCGGTGATATAGGTCGAATTGACCCAGTTCACCTGGCTCGCCTCGACCGTATAGTCGAACAGGTCCTTCTCTACCCCGGCGATGAAGGCATCGGCGTCCGCCGCGGTAGGGACCGCGGCGGGTGCGGTTTGCGCAAAAGCGGGGGTCGCCACCGCGAGCGACAGGGCAAGCGACAGCGTCGAAATCATGGCTTTCATGGGGTGCGTCCTCTGGAATGTTATCGCAGCGCTCTCTGGCGCATGCGAACAGCTAAGCGCCCGGCGCGAGTCCGGTCAAGTCGCGAGAAAGGCGGCGATCGCTTCGCCCAGCTCGGGCTCCGTCACGCTCGACATATGCGTCCCCGGAATTGTCGCAAGCCGCGCGTCGGGCAATGCCGCCACCAGCTCCTCGGCCGATCCATTGTCCTGATCGCGCTCGCCGCAAACGACGAGGGTCGGCATCGCCAGCGCCGCGAGCATCTCGGGCGTGGTATCGGTGAAGCTGTCGAGCAGATGCCCCGCCGCGATGCGGTCGACCTTCATCGTCTTCATGAATTGAACCGAAAGCCATGTATCGTCGCCGCGTTTCGCCGTCTCATATTCAGCGATCACGCGCTTGAAGAAGCGCCCGCGCCGCTGCCAGCCAGCGAGCCCCGCCAATCCCATGCCGCCAAGAATCAAACGGCACGGTTTCATCCCGGCGACAACCGCGCGCGCGCTCGTCCGCGCGCCGAGCGAAAAGCCGCCGAGATCGAAGTCGGCAAAGCCCAGATGCGCTACCATATCTTGCAGATCGTGAACCAGCACGTCGGGCGGATAGAATTCCTCCTCGTGCGGTGCATCGCTCGATCCGTGGACGCGCAGGTCGGGCATGATCACGCGGTATCCGTCGCGGGCGATGCGCGCCGCGGTGCCGAACTTGATCCAGTTGACCTCGCCGCTCGAAAACAGACCGTGCAGCAAAATCAGCGGCCGACCTTCGCCCGTCTCGCGCCAAGCCAGCCGCACGCCGTCGCGCGCTTCGAAATATCGGGGTTCGATCATCATGCTCCGCGCTATGGGCCTTTCGCGCCCGGTTCGGCAAGCGCCGATCAGCGGGGGAGAAGCCCCTTTTGCTCCATGCGCCATTTCGCCATCTCGATCCGGTCCTGCCCGAAAAAGGGCTCGCCTTCGAACACGAGGGTCGGGACGCCCCAATGGCCCGCGATTTCGAGCGCGACCTGGTTGCCGGCGATTTCGTTGTCGAGCGCTTCGGCCTCGCGCGCGGCCTCTTCGTCGAGTTCGGCGAGGTCGAGCCCGGCGCGCTTCGCCGCACGCGCGAGATGATCGCCGAGATGCCAGTCCTGCGCGCCGCCCCAGATGAGCTGGCCGACCTCGTGCGCGAAGGCGAGCCCCTTACCGCGCCGCGATGCCGCCTGCCCGAGCCGGGTAAGGCGATGGATATAGGGCTGCTCGGCCGCGATCTCGCGCGTCGCGACATTCTGGACGATCGGGTCGGGGTGCGGCGGACCGAACGGAATGCCGTGGAACTGCGCGACGCGGATCATGTCGCGCATCGTATAGCTCAGCCAATTGGGATGATTACGCTCGAAGAAGTCGGGCTGGCGGATCGCGAGCGGATAGACGGGCCGCAAATTGATGACGACGTCATGGCTCGCAGCGAGCGCGCGGTAGCGGCCGATCGCAAGATAGCTGTACGGCGAACGGAAGGACCAGAAAAGGTCGGCGGTTAAAGTCATCCCCACATCCTGCCCAAAAACATGCCCCACGCAAGCAGTGTAAAGAAAATTTACACCATATTCGAGACTGTTGGCAATCCCGTGCGGCAGTTGAATATAGTAGCAATTGCTATTATGTCCTATGACATGAGCGAAACCATCGGATTCTTGCTGAATGACACCGCGCGCCTGTTCCGGCGCGCGTTCAATGCGCGCACGAAGGAAAGCGGGATCACCGCGCTGCAATGGCGGCTGATCACTTACCTCAAGCGCCACGAGGGTATTCGTCAGGGCCCGCTCGCCGAGTTGATCGAAGTCGAGCCGATCACGCTGTCGCGGATGGTCGACCGGCTGGCCGAGGCGGACCTTGTCGAACGCCGCGCCGACCCCGCCGACCGCCGCGCGTGGCAGCTCTATCTGACGCCGCGCGCCGGCGACGTGCTCGGCGGGATGCGCGCCACCGCCGATGCGCTGACCGCCGAAGCCACCGAAGGGCTGAGCGCCGTCGAGCGCGAGCAGCTGATCGACCTTGTCGAGCGCGTCCGCGCCAACCTGTCCCGCCGCATATGCCAAAAAGAAAAAGAGACAATCTGATGGATCAGCTCTCCCCCGCCCGCCCGAAAGCCGAAGAGGCGACGCCGCCGAAGCGAGCGCCAAAGGCCGATCCGCTGCCCGATCCCGCGCTGCCCGCCGAAACCGCGCCCAAGGCGAGCTGGCGCGCACGGCTGTTGATGTTCGGGCTGCCCGCCCTGCTCATCGCGGGCGGCGCCGGCTGGTGGCTGACGAGCGGCGGGTCGGTGTCGACCGACAACGCCTATGTCCAGATGGACAAGGTGTCGGTCGCGGCGGAAGTCGGCGGGCGGATCACCGAAGTTGCCGTCCGTGACGGCCAGCAGGTCGCGAAGGGGCAGCTCCTCTTCCGCATCGACGGCGAGCCCTATGCGTTGAGCGTCGCGCAGGCGACCGCGGCGATCGACGCAGCCCGGGTCGAGGTCGGCAATCTGGCGGCGAGCGCGAACACATCGAGCATCGACATCGCCGCGGCGCGCGAGGATGTGAAGTTCGCGCAAGTGACCTTCGATCGGCAGGCGGCGCTGATGGAAAAGGGTTTCACGACGAAAGCCGCCTATGATGCCTCGCGCCACGCGCTCAGCCAAGCACGCGAAAGCGTCCGGCAGGCCGAAGCCGCCGCCGCCGAAGCGCGCACCAAGCTCGCCGCGGGCCCGTCGAGCGGGATCAACCCGCAGGTCGAGGCGGCGCGCGTCCAGCGGTCGCAGGCGCAGGTGAACCTCGACCGGACGACGGTGCGCGCGCCGGGCGCGGGGCGCATCGCACAGTCGGACCGATTGCAAGTCGGCCAGATGATGGTCGCGGGGCTGCCCGCGGTCACGCTGGTCGACACCGCGCATCCGTGGGTCGAGGCCAATTTCAAGGAAACCGACCTTGCGAACATGCGCGTCGGCCAGCGCGCCGAAATCAGCTTCGACGCCTATCCGGGGCTGACGGTGCGCGGCCATGTGCTGACGATCGGCGCGGGCACGGGCAGCGAATTTTCGGTGCTACCGGCGCAGAACGCCACCGGCAACTGGGTCAAGGTAACGCAGCGCGTGCCGGTGCGGATCGCGTTCGACGAAAAGCCGTCGCGCGACATGATCGCCGGGCTGTCTGCCGATGTACGGGTGTTTACGAAGTAAGCGGAATGCTCCTTTCCACCCTCCCTTCGTCATTCCCGCGAAAGCGGAAACCCAGCTGCGACCTTTGCTCGCTGGGTTTCCGCTTTCGCGGGAATGACGAAACTTTTTGAGATCGCCATGGCCAGCCGCCCTCTCTCCCGGCGCTCGCCCGCCGCGTTGCTGCCCGTCGACGACAGCATCCCGCTCCACGAGCGCGTCCGCTATCGCGGCCTTCTGACCGTCGCCGTCATGGGCGCGTCGATCATGCAAATCCTCGACACGACGATCGCGAACGTCGCCATCCCGCACATGCAGTCGGCGCTCGGCGCGACGAGCGAGACCGTGACCTGGGTGCTGACGAGCTATATCCTCGCCTCGGCGATCGCGATGCCGATCACTGGCTGGCTCGCCGACCGTATCGGGCGGCGCGAGCTGTTCCTCGGCGCGGTCGCGGGCTTCATCGTCGCGTCGATGGCGTGCGGTGCCGCGCAGACGCTCGAACAGATGGTCGCCTTTCGCTTCATGCAGGGGATTTTCGCGGCCTTCATCGGCCCGCTGTCTCAGTCGGTGATGCTCGACATCAACCCGCCCGAGCGCCACGCGCGCGCGATGTCGATCTGGGGCATGGGGATCATGATCGGTCCCATCCTGGGGCCCGTGCTCGGCGGCTGGCTGACCGAAAGCGTCAACTGGCGCTGGGTCTTTTACGTCAACCTCCCCGTCGGATTGCTGACGCTCGCGATGATGTGGGCGCTGCTGCCCGCGACGCGCAGGACCGACCGCAAGTTCGACCTGTTCGGTTTCTCGATGCTCGCGCTCGGCCTCGCCGCGCTGCAACTGATGCTCGACCGCGGCGCGCACGAGGACTGGTTCAACAGCGTCGAAATCTGGATCGAATGCGGGGTCGCGATCGCATGCCTCTGGATGTTCTTCGTCCACCTGTTCACCGCACGCGGCGATACGCTGTTCAACCGCAAGATGCTCGCCGACCGCAACCTCGTCACCGCGATGGGCTTCATGGTCGTGATCGGGGTCGTGATGTTCGCGTCGATGGCGCTGCTGCCGCCGATGCTGCAGAATCTGTTCGGCTGGCCCGTGATCGACACCGGGATCGTGCTTGCGGTGCGCGGGGTCGGCATTTTGATGAGCATGTGGGTCGCCGGACAATTGCTCGGCCGGATCGACGCGCGCTGGCTGGTCGGCACCGGCCTGCTGATCGCCGCTTATTCGCTGTGGCAGATGAGCCACTGGTCGCTCGCGATGGGAATGGAGCCGGTGATCGTCAGCGGGCTGGTGCAGGGGATCGGCATGGGCCTGATCTTCATTCCGCTCAACACCATGGCGTTCGCGACGATCGCGCCGCAGCACCGCACCGACGGATCGAGCCTGCTCAACCTGCTCCGCAGCCTCGGCGCGTCGGTCGGCATTTCGATCGTCACCACGCTGCTCGGCGCGAACACGCAGACGAGCCATGAGGATCTGGCGGCGCATGTCACCAACAGCTCGGTCGGCCTGCTCGATCCGTCGACGTCCGACCGCTTCGGCTCGATGGGCGAAGCTGCGATGGCGATGATCAACGCCGAGATCAACCGGCAGGCGGCGATGGTCGCCTATATCGACGATTTCTGGCTGATGATGTGGGTGACTTTGGTGTCGGTACCGCTGGTGGTGCTGTTGAAGCCGCCGAAGCCCGGCGGGCCGCGGGCGTCGACGGCGGATATGGGGCATTAGGATCTACGACGAGGTTGAGACGATCGCTTGTGACCGTTCCCGGAAAACCGGCCTCCCCAACATTTCGTGACCCGCATCGGTGCGACATCCGGCGCCGCGCCATATTTCCCGGCCTCTCGCTAACGCTCTTTTAACCAGCGCGCCGCAACAAGCTAATATGGCCATTTCCGGATATTTTCTTCCCTTGGAACCCGGCGCCGACAGACGGCAGGACGGCCGCCGGAAACTCAGCCTTCTCGCCAAGGGCGCGCGGCACGACGGCACGGGCATCGACGTCCGAATCCACAATATTTCGGGATCGGGCCTGCTGTTCGAAAGCGACATCAAGCTGGCGACCGGCGACCGAATCGAAATCGAGCTGCCGCATGCCGGCGACATTACCGCCATCGTGATCTGGGCCAGCGGACGGCATTTCGGCTGCCAGTTCGAAGGTCCGGTATCGCGCGCCACGCTGAGCGCCGTCGAACTGAAGAGCGCCACCGACATGGCCCCCGCCCCCGAAAAGGAAGAGCCGGAACCGGCGACCGGCGAATCCTTCGGCCACCGCCTGCGGCAGCTTCGTATCGAAGCGAAGCTCGACCGGGCCGAGGTTGCCAAACGCATGCGCGTCAGCGCGGCATCGGTTCTGGGCTGGGAAAAGGACCGGGCCCGCCCCAGGCCTGGCCGGATGGCGGCACTCGCGAAGATTCTGGGCGTCGAGACCTCCGACCTGCTCGGCGAGGCCACGCCCGAGGGAATGCAGGAGCTGATCGACCGCGGCCGCGAAGAAATCGCGCGCGCGATCGGCGTCAGCGCCGACAGAATCCGGATCATCGTCGAATTCTAGCACCACCATGATGGCGCATGTCGCGGCGGCGGGCGAAGGTCTCGGCGGCGGATATGGGGCATTAGAATAGGGGCACGGCTGTTTTGGGGTGGGCGCGGACCTCCGCTTCCTCTCCTTCGTCATCCCGGACTTGATCCGGGATCCATTGCGGCGCTGACGTCATGGACCCCGGATCAAGTCCGGGGTGACGATGCAGGATAGGTCCGCAATCGGTTGAAAACAGGTCGTTTGCTGCCTTTCCAGCCCCGCTCGCGACTAAAGCGCCCATCCGAACGCGCGGCGCAATTCGGCGGCGCCGCGGCTTTCATAGGGGAGACCGTGCGCCATCACGACGCGCTCGCAGTCCCAACCCAGGATTTGCGCCATCGCGGCGCGCACCGCGCGGCGGCGCGGCCAGAAGGTCAGGCGCATGTCGACCGGCGTGCCGCCCTTGGGATGGGCGACCCCCGCCAGCCGCACCAGCCCGCGAAACAGCCGGCTGCGAACGCGCGCGGGTTCGAAATTCTCGATCAGGTCGGCCAGAATCGCGGTGCGCGAGGGGCGGTGAAAAAACACCGCTTCGCTGACCATCGTGCCCGGGACGAGCACGCCGGCGATATCGTCGGGAAGCGGCATCGCCGGGCCTTCGAGAAGCGCGTCGATGCGAAAGTCGCGTTTCGCCTTTTCGGCAAGCCCCGGCACGGCGAGGGTCTGCGCCGCAGGATAGCGGACCTGCCAGTCGGCGACATACCAGTAATGAATGCTGTTCGGCGCGACGAGCCAGCCAACTTCGCCCAGCCGGTCGATCGCCGCGAACAGCGCATCGTCGGGAGCGATCGGCGAGTGGACCCACAGTCGTCCGCCGGGCAGGCGCACGACCGTCATCCGCGTCGGAAAGGGCATCGACGCGGGACCATAGTCCATGCGGATTTCGGGGCCGTCGACGATCCAGATCCGCTCGCCGAACGGCTTGGGCACGTTGAGCGGCGCATAGGGGACGAAGCCGGACATGGGCGGCAGGATAACAGATGCCGCGGCCGCCTTCCAATTCGGCGGCGGCGGATATGGGGCAATGACGGCTTCGGGGCGGGTAGCGGACGCCGCTTTCCCGCTGCAAGCAGCCGCTAACCGCCAAGCGGCGGCGCACCCCTGTGCGCAACCATGCGCTCGCCGTCGATGACGATCGGGCTCGCGACCCCGTCGATCGACGCCCCCTCGGGGCGAAAGCGCATGCCGCGCGCGACGACCTGCGGATCGGCGAACACCTGCGCGAGGTCGTTGATCGGGCCCGCCGGCACCCCCTCGGCCTCGAGCGCGAGCGACAGCGGCTGCGCCTCCCACGCCGCGATCTTCGCCGCGAGCAGCGGGATCAGCTCGGCGCGGTTCGCGAGCCGCGCGGCATTGTTGACGAAACGCCGATCGTCGGCCCATTCGGGCACCCCCAATATCCCGCAAAGCTTTCGATATTGTCCGTCGTTGCCAACCGCGATCACCAGCTGGCCGTCGGCGGTCGCAAAGACCTGATAGGGAACGACATTGACGTGCGCATTGCCCATCCGTTTCGGCACAACCCCGCTCGCAAGGTAATTGGCCGCTTGATTGGCGAGCACCGCGACCTGCGAATCGAGCAGCGCCATGTCGACATGCGCGCCCGATCCGGTGACGTCACGACGTCGCAAGGCGGCCAGGATCGCCACCGCCGAATACATGCCGGTAAAGATGTCGGCGTAGGCGATCCCCGCCTTTTGCGGCGCGCCGTCGGGCTCGCCGGTCAGCGACATGAAGCCGCTCATCGCCTGCACGATATAATCATAGCCAGCGCGGTGCGCATAAGGCCCGGTCTGACCGAA
The DNA here is from genome assembly GCF_004795895.1 of Sphingopyxis sp. PAMC25046. Lineage (NCBI taxonomy): Bacteria > Pseudomonadati > Pseudomonadota > Alphaproteobacteria > Sphingomonadales > Sphingopyxidaceae > Sphingopyxis > Sphingopyxis sp. PAMC25046. Next base: position 4,449,432 of record NZ_CP039250.1, on the reverse strand, counting down.
ACCGGTGATCGAACAGACGACCAGCCGAGGAAAATCGGCGCGGAGCCGCGCGGGATCGAGCCCGTATTTGACGAGCCCGCCGACCTTGTAATTCTCGATCACGACATCGGCACCGGCGAGCAGCGCGCGCACCTCCGCCTGCCCCTCCGCGCACGCGATGTCGATCGCGACGCTGCGCTTGCCGCGGTTGCAGCTGTGATAATAGGCCGCGCCAAGATTTTCGCCGTCGGCGCCGGTGACGAAGGGCGGACCCCATTCGCGCGTATCGTCGCCCGCGCCCGGCCGCTCGACCTTTACCACCTCGGCGCCGAGATCGGCGAGCAATTGCCCGCACCACGGCCCCGCGAGCACCCGCGCCAGTTCGACGACGCGGATGCCTTCGAGCGGCTTCGGATCAGGCAAAGGCGCTGATGCCGGTGATCGCGCGACCGAGGATCAGCGCGTGGACGTCGTGCGTGCCCTCATAGGTGTTCACCGTCTCGAGGTTCACCGCGTGGCGGATGACGTGATAATCGGCCGAAATTCCGTTGCCGCCGTGCATATCGCGCGCGACGCGCGCGATATCGAGCGCCTTGCCGCAATTGTTGCGCTTCAAAAGGCTGATCGCGTCGGGGACGAGCCGCCCTTCGTCGATCAGCCGCCCGACGCGGAGCGCCGCCTGGAGCCCGAGCGCGATTTCGGTGAGCATGTTGGCGAGCTTGAGCTGGACGATCTGGTTCGCCGCAAGCGGGCGCCCGAACTGTTTGCGCTCGAGCGTATAATTGCGCGCGGCTTCGTAGCAGAATTCGGCGGCGCCCATCGCGCCCCAGCCGATCCCGTAGCGCGCGCGGTTGAGACAGCCGAACGGGCCCTTGAGCCCCGAGACATGCGGCAACAGCGCATCCTCGCCAACCTCGACCCCGTCCATGACGATCTCGCCGGTGACCGAGGCGCGGAGGCTCACCTTGCCCTCGATCTTGGGCGCCGACAGGCCTTTCATCCCCTTTTCAAGGACGAAGCCGCGGATCGCGCCGTCATGCGCTTCCGACTTCGCCCAAACGACGAAGACGTCGGCGATCGGCGAATTGGTGATCCACATCTTCGCGCCCTTGAGGCGATATCCGCCCTCGATCTTTTCGGCGCGCGTGCGCATCCCGCCGGGATCGCTGCCCGCATCGGGTTCGGTGAGGCCGAAGCAGCCGACGAGCTCGCCCGCGGTCAGCCCGGGCAGATATTTGCGCTTCTGCTCTTCGCTGCCATAGGCGTTGATCGGGTGGATCACGAGGCTGCTCTGCACCGAACAGGCCGACCGGTATCCTGAATCGATCCGCTCGACTTCGCGCGCGATCAGGCCATAGCTGACATAGTTCAGCCCCGCGCCGCCATATTCGGGGTCGATCGTCGCGCCGAGCAGGCCGAGCGCGCCCATTTCGGACATGATCTCGCGGTCGAACCGCTCGTCGAGGAACGCCGAGGTCACGCGCGGTAGCAACGCATCGGTCGCATAGGAGCGCGCGGTGTCGCGGACCATCCGCTCTTCGTCGCTCAGCTCGGCATCGAGCTGGAGGGGATCGAGCGGGTCGAGCGCTTCGATGCGCTGCGGATCGGCGAGGGCCATGGGTCTGCTTTCTTCAAAAAGCGACGCATGGAACCGGGTCGCTACGGGGTCGGTTCGGCCGTTTTACGAGCCACCGCGGCAGGCGGGCTGTCGCGCGGCTCCAATATCGCCGCGGTCTCGATCAGGTCAAGCGCGCGCCGAGCCTCATGATAGCGCCGCGCGTCCATCAGCCACTCGCCAGCGACCTCGGCACCGGGCATCGCTTCGACCTCGGCGATCGCCTGATCCGCCTGCCCAGCCGTCAGATAGCGCCGCGCGCGATCGAGCCGTTCGGATGCGCGCGGCGATTTGGTTCCTGCCGCGCGCACGACGAACAGCTCGCCCAGTTCGCGGCGGAGCCCGGTCCACAGGCTGCCGTCGCCGTCGCCGCCCCGCCCGACGAGCTGCGGCGCCAGCGCGTCGAGTTCGGTGCGAAGCCGCTCGAGCGTCACCGGGTCGCGCGACGTGTCGATGATCGTCTTGACCGCATTCGGCTGGTCGTCGCCGAAGCGCAGCCGCAGCTGCGCATCGAGATAGCCCAACGACAGCCCGCGATCGAGCGCGCGGCGCACCGCGAAGGCGACGAGCAGTCCTTCCGCGCGCGACGCGTTGCCCGACGCCGATTCGGCCTGGAGCGTGATGCGCGACAGCCTTTGTTCGAGTTCGGCGACGCGCGCCGCGAGCGCATTGGCGCCGTCGACCGGCGTCACCATCAGCGGCGGCACAGCGGTGTCGCCCTTTGCCGCCCCGCCGGTCAGCAGCGGATTGGCCGCGCCCGCGGGTGCGCCCGCCGCCTTGGGCGCGGGCGATATATTGCCGCCGTTCAGCCAGCGATTCACCGCCCATCCGCCGCCGACGATGCCGATGAGCAGGAGGAGGAAGGCACCGATGACGAGCGCGCGGAACGATAGCCCCTTCGCCGGGACCGCCCCGCCCGCAGACGGGGAGGTTTCGAAGCTGTCGATTGCCATGTTTCTCTTTCGAACGACCCTATTTCGCACCCTTGTGCCACAAAGCACGCGCCTGTGCCAATATTGCGACATCGTCGGGCCGTTCGGCAACCGCGACATCGCGCCAGCCCTCCCCCGCCGCCGCAGCCACAGCCGGGCTGATCGCTGCGATCGACAGATGCGCGCGCGCCGCGCCGACCAGATCGGCAATGCGCCTTGCTGCGCGCGCCGAATGCGCGAGCAACACCGCCGGTGCGGTGATCAACCCCGCCCACTCCACGGGCGGCGGGAGGGGGTCGACGGCATAGCAGGGCAGCGCCGTGATCGCCGCGCCGCGCGCGTCGAATTCGGACCGGTCGCGCCCGCAAAGCCATAATATCGTTTGAATATTTTGCGATGTCATGGCGTCAAGAAGTTGCTGTGCGTCGGCTGTGCCGGTCCGCGCCACCGTCAGACCAGCCGCTTCGGCCGCGCGCGCGGTCGCCTCGCCCACGGCGTGGACGGGCAGGCCTCGGAGGCGCGTGATTTCGGGACCCCCCAGCCGCGCGGCAAAGGCGCTGGTCAACAGCAGCGCATCGAAATCTTCGGCGGCGGGCGCGCGCCAGTCGAGCGGGCGCGCAGCAAACAGCGGCACCGCGTGGACCTCGAAACCCATCGCCCCGGCCCGCAGGGCCGTCGCGGCATTGCCCGGCTCGGGCCGCGTGACGATCAGCGGCGGCCCGTCCGTCATGGCGCGAACAGCATCCGGACGCTGTCGGGCGCCTCGGCGAGCAGGCGGCGCGCCAGCACGGCGGGCATGTCGGGCCCGGTCACGACGATATGCCCCGCCGCATGCTTGGCGCCATCCTCCGAGAAAATCTCGGCATCGAGGCGCAGCGCGCCATCCTCCTGCCAATAGGCATGCGCGGCGACAGGCGAACGGCAATCACCGCCCAGCGCCGCGAGAAAGGCGCGCTCGGCAGCGACGGCGCGATGCGTCGGCGCGTGGTCGACCGCGGCGAGCAGCGCGATCGTTTTGGCATCGTCGGCGCGGCATTCGATCCCGATCGCGCCCTGCGACGCCGCCGGAAGCAGCACCGCCGCGTCCTGCACGATCCCGACATCGTGCATCCCCAGCCGATCGAGCCCCGCCGCGGCGAGCAGCGTCGCATCGGCGTCGCCGCCCGCGATCTTGGCAAGCCGCGTCGCGACATTGCCGCGCAGCAGCACGGTGTCGAGATCGGGACGCAGCCGCTTCACCTGCGCCGCGCGGCGCGGGCTGCTCGTGCCCAATCGTGCCCCGAGCGGCAAGTCGGCGATCGTCGCGGCCGCGATCCCCTCGCGCACCACCAGCCGGTCGCGCGGATCAGCGCGCTCGAGCATCGCGCCCAGGAAAAAGCGCGCGTCGCGCAGCGTTTCGACATCCTTCAGCGAATGCACCGCGATATCGATCTTGCCCGCGTCGAGCGCCCCGTCGAGTTCGCGCGTCCACAGCGCCTTGCCGCCAACCTCGGCGAGCGCGCGATCCTGAATCCGGTCGCCAGTCGCGGTCATCGGCACGATTTCGAGCGCCTCGGCAGGCAGGCCATGGCCCGCGATCAGCGCTGCCATCGCCATATGCGCCTGCGCCATCGCAAGCGGCGAGGCCCGCGTCCCGATGCGCAGCGGGTTTTCGGGGGTCGGAAGTCCATTCATCAGCCGCCTGCTAGCGCGGCTTGCCCTGTCGATAAAGAGGCGGGTAAAGGAACGCGCAACATATGACCCTCATCCTTGGCCTTGAATCGAGCTGCGACGAAACCGCGGCGGCGCTCGTCGACAGCGAGCGGCGCATCCTGGCGCAGCGTGTCGCGGGGCAGGAAGCCGAGCACAGCCCCTATGGCGGCGTCGTCCCCGAGATCGCGGCGCGCGCGCATGTCGACCGGCTCGCGCCGATCGTCGAGGGCGTGCTCGCCGACGCCGGGGTTTCGCTCGCCGACGTCGACGCGATCGCCGCGACCGCCGGCCCCGGCCTGATCGGCGGGGTGATGGTCGGGCTCGTCACCGGCAAGGCGCTCGCCCACGCCGCGAACAAGCCGCTGATCGCGGTCAACCATCTCGAAGGCCATGCGCTCAGCCCGCGCCTCGCCGATGCAAGCCTCGAATTCCCCTATCTGCTGCTGCTCGTCTCGGGCGGCCATTGCCAGCTGCTGCTGGTCAAGGGCGTCGGCGACTATCGCCGCCTCGCAACGACGATCGACGACGCCGCGGGCGAGGCGTTCGACAAGACCGCGAAGCTGCTCGGCCTCGGCTATCCCGGCGGCCCCGCGGTCGAACGCGTCGCGAAGGACGGCGACCCCAAGGCCGTGCCACTCCCCCGCCCGCTCGTCGGCAGCGCGGAGCCGCATTTCTCCTTCGCCGGGCTCAAGAGCGCGGTGGCACGCGCCGCCGCGAGCGGAGAGCATAGCGTCCCCGACCTTGCAGCGTCCTTCCAACAGGCGGTTGTCGACTGCCTCGTCGACCGCAGCCGCATCGCGCTTGCCGCCTGTCCGGAGGCGACCGCTTTCGTCGTCGCCGGCGGCGTCGCGGCGAACGGCGCGATCCGCACCGCACTCACCGATCTCGCCGCGCGCTTCGACAAGGGTTTCGTCGCGCCGCCGCTCTGGCTCTGCACCGACAATGGCGCGATGATCGCTTGGGCGGGCGCCGAACGCCTTGCCGCCGGGCTTACCGACGCGCTCGACGCGCCCGCGCGCCCGCGCTGGCCGCTCGATCCCGAGGCCGAAGCGGTGCGCGGCGCCGGAGTGAAAGCATGACGTCATACGGGAATTTCGGCGTCGTCGGCGGCGGCGCGTGGGGCACCGCGCTCGCGCAGCTGCTCGCGGCGGGCGGCGCGCCCGTCCGTCTCTGGGCGCGCGAAGACGATGTCGTTGCCGCGATCAACACCGAACATCGCAACCCCGTCTTCCTCCCCGGCGCAACTCTCTCGCCGTCGCTGACCGCGACCGGCGACCTCGCCGAAATGGCCGATCTCGACGCGCTGCTGATCGTCGTCCCCGTCCCTTATCTCCGCGCCGTGCTCGCCGACCTGCCGCCCGGCGACGGCCCGCTGATCTTCTGCAGCAAGGGCATGGAGGCGGGCAGCTTCGCTTTTCCGATCGACATGGCGCGCGAACTCGTGCCGCAGCGCCCGCATGCCGTGCTGTCGGGACCGACCTTCGCGCACGAGGTCGCCGCCGGCCTGCCGACCGCGATTACCCTCGCCGCCGCCGACGCCGATGTCGCCGGGAAACTCGCGCAGGCGCTCGCGCGCCCGCATTTCCGCCCCTATGTCTCGACCGACATGATCGGGGCGGAAATCGGCGGCGCGGTCAAGAATATCCTCGCGATCGCGTGCGGTATCGTCGATGGCGCCGGGCTCGGGCTCAACGCGCGCGCCGCGCTGATCAGCCGCGGCTTCGCCGAAATGACGCGCTTCGCCCTCGCGCGCGGCGCACAGGCCGAAACGCTTGGCGGGCTCGCGGGGCTCGGCGACCTCGTGCTCACCTGCACCTCGTCCAATTCGCGCAACTTCGCGCTCGGTCAGGGGCTCGGCCGCGGCGAAAAGGTCGAGATACTGATGGCCGACCGCCGCACCGTTGCGGAAGGCGCGTTCAGCGCACCGGTCGTCGCCGCCGCCGCGCGCTCCGATGGCATCGACATGCCGATCACCGATACGGTCGCGCGCCTCGTCGCCGGCGAAGAGCGCGTCGCCGACGCCATTCAGGCCCTGCTCAGCCGTCCGCTGCGACCCGAAGGGCGATGAATTGCCGCACACAATTGCCTGCTCCCTCCCACCGCGCTAGACTGCGTTTCAGGGCAAAGCAGAAGGGGCGCCAGGCTTGAGCCAGACCGATAGCGCAGCCGCGCCCCAATCGCCCGACGTCGCTTCGCGCGACGCGGACACAGCGGCGCTCGCGAAGGGCGGGCGCACCAACTTCTTCGGCTTCATCCTTCGCCTCGTCGCGCGCCTGCCCTTCCTCTATGTGGCGGGCCGCTGGTACGGGCCCGAGGCGGTCGGACGCTTCGCCTTTGCTGTGCTCGTCATCGAACTCGTCGCGCAGCTCGCGACTTTGGGCCTCAAGCGCGGCCTCGCCGAACAGTTGAGCGCGGAGGGTGCCGACCAGCGCATCGTCGTCTGGGACGGCATGTTCGTCGCCTTCATCGTCTCTGCGGCGGGATCGGCGCTTCTCCTCCTGTTTCCGCAGCTCATGTATCCGGCGGGCGACGTCGACAGCGCCGATCGCTGGATGGCGCTGCTCGTCTTCGTGATCGCGGGAACCGACATCGCGCTCGCCGCCTGCGCGTATAAATTCGACGTCGGCGCGACCGTGCGCGCGCGCGCGATCGTCGAACCCTGGGTGATCAGCGTCGCAGCGGCGGGCTTCTGGTTCGTTTCGGCGCGCGACGGGCTGATGCTCTCCTATGCCGCCGCGATGGTCGGGGCCTTTCTCACCGCGCTCATCCCGATGATCCGCCACTATGGCGGCCCCGGAGTATGGCGCCCGCATCCGGCGCACCTGATCCTGCTCGCGCGGCGCAACGCCCCGCTCGCCGCCGCCGATGCGATCGAATGGGGCACGCGCCGCCTCGACCTCTTCATCCTCGGCCAGTTCACCTCGCCGACGATCTACGGCATCTATTATATGGCGCAGCAGGTCGCCTCGCTGCCGCAAAAGCTCAAAACGAGTTTCGAGCCGATCCTCGGCCCGGTGATCACGCGCAACCTCGCCGAAAAGCGGCTGAGCGCCGTGGCGGCGCAGGTCAGCCAAGTGGGCTTCTGGATCATCGCCGCGCAAGCCGGCGTCGCGCTCGCGCTCGGCATACCGGGCGAGGCGGTGATGGGCCTCGTCGGCCCCGAATTCGTCAGCGGCACCGCCGCGCTTGCCTTCCTGCTCGCCGCCGAGGTCGTTGCCGCGACCGCCGTCGTCAGCGAAGCCGCGCTCGTCTATGTCGCGCGCCACCGCAACCTGCTCATCAGCATGGCAACGCTCGCGCTGCAGGCGGTGCTCAGCGTCGCGCTGATCCTCATAGCCAAGTCGATGGGATTGCCGCCCATCTATTACGCGGCGGCAGTCGCGCTCGCGCTGATGCTCGCGCTCGGTTTCGCCTCGCTCGTGAAGGCGCGGCTGCTCGCGCGCATCCTCGGCGCGCCGGTGAACAGCCTGCGCTGGGCGCTCGTATGGGCGACGGCGGGCGCCGCGGTGCTCGGCTGGGGCGCGACGCAGCTGCCCGAATGGGCCGAGCTGCTGATCGGCGTGCCCTTCATCCTCGGCATCTACGGCTGGCTGATCTGGACGCGCGGTTTCGGCCCCGCCGACCGCGAATTGTTCCGAAAGCACCCCGACCCGGCCGCGGCACCCGCGAGTTAGGGTCTAATCGACCGCCTTCTGCGCCGCGTCGCCGACATCCTGCGCGGCGTCGCCGACCTGCTGTGCGGCTTCGCTGATCGCGCCGCTCTCGGCCTGCTCGCTCGCAAGGAACTGATAAGCGAAAAAGGCCGCGACCAGGATCGCGACGAGCAGGATCAGCCCGATGCCGATCCCCCCGCCGCGGCGCGGTTCGCGGTCGATAACCGTGGTGGTGTGCGTCGTCCCGTCGGGATCGCGCGTCGTGTGGATTTCGTCGGCCATGTGGACCTCCTCTGCTTGATGCCGCATAGGACGCCCGGACCCGCGCGAAGGTTCCTACCCCAGCCGCGCCGCGACCTTCGCCTTGAGGTCGGTCTGCGCGCGCGGGCCGACCTGCGCGATGATCTCGCGCGCACACACCGCGCCCATCGTCAGGCAATCGCGCATCGACCGACCTTCCGCCAGGCCCGCAAGGAAACCTGAGGCAAACAGGTCGCCGGCGCCGGTGGTGTCGACGACCTGGTCGATCGGCTCGGCGCCGACCTCGGTGCGCTCGCCACCCTGCAACGCGATCGCGCCGTGCGCGCCGCGCGTGACGACGAGCAGCGGCACCTGCGGCGCGATCTTAGCGACCGCGGCTTCGAAATCGTCGGTCTCGGCCAGCGCCTGGATTTCGACCTCGTTCGCGAAGAGGATGTCGAAAAGCCCTTCGCCGATCAGATTACGGAAATCGGCGCCGTGGCGGTCGATGATGAAGGCGTCCGAAAGCGTGAAGGCGACCTTGCGCCCCGCCGCGCGCGACACATCGATCGCGCGCCGCATCGCCGCGCGCGACAGTTCGGGATCCCACAAATAGCCTTCGAGATAGAGGATTTCGGAATCGGCGATCCACTCCTCGTCGATCATCGCCCTATCGAGCAGGTGGCTCGCGCCCAGAAAGGTGTTCATCGTGCGCTGGCCGTCGGGGGTGACGAGGATCAGGCAGCGCGCGGTCGGCGCGCCCTCCTTGAGCGCCGGAGTTTCATAAGCGACGCCCAAAGCGCGCAGATCGTGCGTGAAGACATGGCCGAGCTGGTCGTCGGCGACCTGCCCGATGAAGGCGCAGCGTTCGCCGAGCGCCGCCATGCCCGCGAGGGTGTTCGCCGCGCTGCCGCCCGACACTTCGACCGCCGGGCCCATCGCCGCATAGAGCCGCTCGGCCTCTTCGGCGTCGATCAGCCGCATCGACCCCTTGGTCAGGCCTTCGGCGGTGATCAGCGCATCGTCGGCGCGGGCAAGAACGTCGACGATCGCATTGCCGATGGCGACGACGTCGAAACGGGCGGTGGAGGCCATGGAAAATCCTGTGCTGGTGGGAAAAAGCTGCGCGCGCTTTAGGGACGACGGCGCGCCAACGCAAGCGCGGGCGCTTGACGCGCGGCGCGGCGCCGCACATTCCCGCACCATGGCCCGCGCCGCCCACGCTTTCCTGCTCGCGCTGCGAGACCTGCCTCACCCGCGCGTACTCCGCGTCCTCGCGCAAAGCCTCGCACTCACGCTCCTGCTCCTCGTCGCATCGGGCTCGGCGATCTTCTTCGGCGCGCGCTGGGCGCTCGCGCACTGGAAGTGGCTCGACGGCGCGCAGCTCGACATGGCGGGCGTGCTGATCATCCTCCTGATCATTGCCGGAAGCTGGCTGCTCTTTCGCGCGGTCGCAATCGTCGTCATCGGCCTCTTCGCCGACGGCATCGTCGCCGGTGTCGAGGGACGCCATTATCCCGCCGCGGCGGCGCGCGCGGTCGACGTCGGCTGGCGGCAGAATATCCGCCTCGCGCTCGCCTCGCTCGTCCGCCTGATCGGCGGCAATCTGCTCGCACTCCCCGTCTATATCCTGCTGCTCGCGACGGGGATCGGAACGCCGGTCTTCGCGCTCTTCGTCAACGCGCTGCTGCTCGGCCGCGATCTCGAGGCGATGGTGCTCGCGCGCCACCCGGACCGCTCGCGCTTCGACCGGCCGGCGCGCTGGTCGCTCGGGCTGCTGTCCGCCGCAAGCTTCGTGGTGCCCGTCGCCAATTTGTTGGCGCCGATATTGAGCGCCGCTATGGCCGTGCACATGCTGCATCTCGGCAAGGGGGACCCCGAAATATGATCGATAACCGCCGCCTCGGCGCCGTAGCCATGCTCGGCCTGACCCTCGGCGCCTGCGCCGGTCCCGCGATTCCGCGCGCGACCCCGCCGCGAACCACCGCGCCGCCGCCGACCGTGGTGCGACCGGTGCAGAATAATGCGCTGATCGGGAACAGCGCCGACGCGATCGGCCGCATGTTCGGCAAGCCGCGGCTCGACGTCACCGAAGGCGCGGGCCGCAAGATCCAGTACGCCGGCTCGAACTGCATCCTCGACGTCTATTTCTATGCCCCGCGCGCCGGCGCCGATCCGGTCGCGACGCATGTCGACGCGCGCACCCCCGACGGCCGCAACGCCGAGGTCGATAGCTGCGCGCAGGCGCTGCGGCGCTAGGATCTGTGTTGAGCGGCACCAATCAACGACGTCACGACGCCAGTTCGTGAAGCGCCCATAAGGCCGCATCGGCGACCATCGGCGATTCGTCCTTCGCCAGCCGTTCGAGTGCGGGCACGAAGTGCCCATCGCCGCTGTTCCCCGCGGCGATCGCCGCGTTGCGCACCATCCGTCCGCGCCCGATCCGCTTGATCGGCGACCCCGCGAAGACCTGCCGGAATCCTTCATCGTCGAGGTCGAGCAGGTCGCCGATCGACGGCGCCGCCAGTTCGGCGCGCGGCAGGAAAGCCCTGTGCCTGTGCGCGGTGTCGGCGAACTTGTTCCACGGGCAGGCGGCAAGACAATCGTCGCAGCCATAGATGCGGTTGCCGATCCCGCGCCGCAGCGCGACCGGGATCGGACCATTATGCTCGATCGTCAGGTAGGAGATACAGCGCCGCGCATCGAGCCGGTACGGCGCGGGAAAGGCGTCGGTCGGGCACGCATCCTGGCACGCCGCACAGCTGCCGCACGTATCGCGCCCCGGCACCGACTGCACCAGGTCGAGCGTCGTATAGATCGCGCCCAGAAACAGCCAGCTGCCATGCTCGCGGCTGACGAGATTGGTGTGCTTGCCCTGCCAGCCGAGCCCCGCCGCTTCCGACAGCGGCTTTTCCATCACCGGCGCGGTGTCGACGAACACCTTGACCTCGGCGCCCTTCGCCTCGCCGACAAGCCAGCGCGCGACGGCCTTCAGCGCCTTTTTGACGACGTCATGATAGTCGCCGCCCTGCGCATAGACCGAAATCCGCCCGCGCCCCGAATGCGCCGCCAGCGCGAGCGGATCGAGCGCGGGGGCATAGCTCATGCCAAGCGCGATCACCGATTGGACCTCGGGCCACAGCCCCTTGGGCGATCCGCGCTGTTCGGCGCGGCTTTCCATCCAGATCATGTCGCCGTGGCGCCCCTCGGCGAGCCATTGGTTCAACCGCGCGGCGGTCTGCGGCGCCGCGTCGGCGCGCGCGATCCCGAACGCCGCGAACCCATGTTCGCGCGCGACCGCTTCAAGGCGTTGTTCCAGCGAAGGCAAGGCTTCGGCAACCATTGGCGCTCTATACGCGAGCCGCCTCGCCGTGCCATAGCCTGGTATGGGAATGATTGGGGACCGGCATTTGAACGATTTCAGCGTCGAGGCGGACGGCCTCACCAAATATTTCGGCGATTACAAGGCGGTCGACCATGTCAGCCTCAGCGTGCCGGCGGGCAGCATCTATGGCGTGCTCGGTCCCAACGGCGCGGGCAAGACGACGAGTCTCAGGATGACGCTCGGCATCATCGACCCCGACGAGGGGACGAGCCGGCTGCTCGGCGGGCACCGGCCGCAATCGGTGCGCCACCGCATCGGCTATCTGCCCGAAGAGCGCGGGCTGTACCCGGGCATGAAGGCGCGCGAGGCGATCGCCTTCATGGGCGCGCTGCGCGGGCTCGACTGGTCCGAAGGGCGCCGCCGCGCCGCGACCTTCATGACCGAACTCGGCCTCGAACGCGTGATCGATTCGAAGATCCGCAAGATGTCGAAGGGCATGGCGCAGATGGTCCAGCTCATCGGCTCGATCGTCCACGCCCCCGACCTCATCGTGCTCGACGAGCCTTTTTCGGGACTCGACCCCGTCAACCAGGAACGGCTCGAAACGCTCGTCCGGCGCGAACAGGCGCGCGGCGCGACGATCCTCTTCTCGACGCATGTGATGGCGCACGCCGAGCGCCTTTGCGACCGCATCGCGATCATCGCGCGCTCGGCGCGGCGATTCGAGGGAACGGTCGACGAAGCGCGCGCGCTGCTCCCGATGCAGGTGCGCTACACCCCGCGCGATGCCGGCGATCCCGCCGCGGTCGCCGCGACCCTGCCCGCCGGCGCCGAACGGCGCGGCGACGCGTGGCATTTCGCGATCGAGGATGGCGGCGTCGAACCTTTGCTCGCCCAAATCACCGCGAGCGGCCATGGCGTCACCGGCCTGTCGATCAGCCGCCCGGCGCTCCACGACGCCTTCGTCCATATCGTCCGTCAGGTCGACGCGGGTTTCGACGCCGACGCCGCCGAAGATGCCATCGAGGAGGCGAGCGCATGACCCCCTTCATCCGCAATATGTTCGTAGTTGCGCGGCGCGACTTTCTCGCGATCGTCGCGACGCCGACCTTCCTCCTCTTCCTGCTCGCGCCGCTGTTCATGGTCGGCATGGGGCTTGCGGGCGGCGTCGGCGCGTCGCAGCTCGCCGACAGCGCGCGCGACAAGGGCCGCATCGTCGCGGTCGCCGACCCCGCCCAGATCGAAGCGCTGCGCGCCGCCGACACGCGGCTGCGCGCCGTAATGCCGCGCGAGCCCGCGTTGCTCGAACTGCGCGTCGCCGGTCCCGCCGCCGACCCCGTCGCGATCGCGCGCGAAAAGGGCAGCGACACCTATGCGGTGATGAGCGGCAACCTCGCGGCGCCGCGCATCGTCGAGCGCGAGGAGGGCAGCGGCTCGGGACGCTATCTCGCCCTGCTCGCGGGCGAGGTGCGGCGCGCCGAGGCAGCCGGCGACCTGCCGCCGGTGAACCCGCGCTTCGAAAGCCTGGCGAGCGGCGGCACGAGCATCGCGGTGCAACAGTCGCTCGGTTTCGGCGCGGTGTTCGTCATCTTCCTTCTGACCCTGCTCCTCGCGGGCCAGACCGTCAGCTCGCTCGCCGAGGAAAAGGGCAACAAGGTCATAGAGATCCTCGCCGCCGCGGTGCCGCTCGAAAGCGTCTTTCTCGGCAAACTGCTCGGCTTCCTCGGCGTCGCGGTGCTGTTCATCGCCTTCTGGATGGCACTCGCGTTCGGCGGCGGACTGATCGCCGCGACCCAGATGGACCCCGCGGCGATCGCCGCCGCAGGCAAGGCGGGCAAGGCGGCGACCGCGCTCGCCGCGACGCCCGCGACCGGCTGGCCCTTCTTCCTCGGCATCGGCTTCATCTATTTCGTGATGGCCTTCCTGCTGCTCGGCGCCGTCTTCCTCGGCGTCGGCGCGCAGGCGGCGACGGTGCGCGAGATTCAGATGCTCAGCCTGCCGATCACCATCTTCCAGGTCGGCATGTTCAGCCTGTGCGCTGCCGCCGCGAGCGCACCCGACAGCGGCCTCGCCCGTTTCGCTCAGATATTTCCCTTCTCCTCGCCGCTCGCGATGGCGGCGCGCGCCGCGACCGACGATGCGAAGGCGATCCACCTGCTCGCGCTCGGCTGGCAGGCGCTGTGGGTCGCGCTCGTCGTCTGGATTTCGGTGCGCCTGTTCCGCGCCGGCGTGCTCAGCAGCGGCAGCGGCTGGAAATTCTGGCGCGGCAAAAAAGCTGTCGCTGCGGCTGCGGCCGCCATAGAGGCCGCTTCGTCCCAGCCTCGTTGACAAAGCTGTAAACAGTGGCATCCTGCAACTGATCTGGCCGACGGCGGCAAGCGTCGCGGCGAGTCCCTTTTGAGGAGGAGGATGCCCGATGGCGACTGCAGCCGCGCCCCAGCCCGTCACCGACCGCTACGACATGAGCCCCGCGGCGATCTATTCCGAAGATCGCTGGCAGGAACCTTTCGCCGAAATCCGCAAGGCGGGCGGCATCGTCAAATGCGAGGACAGCGTCCACGGCCCCTATTGGAATATCGCCAGCCATCAGGCGATCCAGCATGTCGAGGCGCTGCCCGACATCTACAGCTCCTCGTGGGAATATGGCGGGATCACGATCCTCGAACGCGACGAGGATGAGGATTTCCGCCTGCCGATGTTCATCGCGATGGACCGGCCGCAGCACACCGAGCAGCGCCGCACCGTCGCGCCCGCCTTCACCCCCGCCGAAATGACACGGCTGTCGGACGATATCCGCCGCCGCACCGGCGAGGTGCTCGACGGGCTGCCGTGGGGCGAGACGTTCGACTGGGTCGACCGCGTGTCGATGGAACTGACGACGCAGATGCTCGCCCTGCTCTTCGATTTCCCGTGGGAGGACCGGCGCAAATTGACCGAATGGTCCGACTGGATGGGCGATGTCGAGCTCGCGCAAAAGGTCGAACTCAAGGAACAGCGCCGCGCGGTGCTCGAAGAAGCGTTCGTCTATTTCCAGAAACTGTGGATGGAAAAGCTGGGTCAGCCACCGACGCCCGACCTGCTGTCGATGATGCTGCACAGCGAAGCGATGCGCAACATGGACAAATATGAGTTCATCGGGAATCTCGTCCTCCTCATCGTCGGCGGCAACGACACGACGCGCAACACCATGTCGGGGCTCGCTTATGGGCTCGACAAATATCCCGACGAGCGCGCGAAGCTCGAGGCCGATCCCGCGCTCATCCCCAATGCGGTGAGCGAGATCATCCGCTGGCAGACCCCACTCGCGCATATGCGCCGCACCGCGCTCGCCGATGCCGACCTGTTCGGGCATCAGATCAAAAAGGGCGACAAGCTCATCCTCTGGTATCTGTCGGCGAACCGCGACGAGAGCGTGTTCGACGACGGCGACGCGCTGCGGCTCGACCGCGAGAATGCGCGGCGGCACCTGTCCTTCGGCTACGGCGTCCACCGCTGCGTCGGCGCGCGCCTCGCCGAACTGCAACTGCGCATCCTGCTCGAGGAAATGGCGGCGCGGCGGATGCGCGTGACGGTCGCGGGCGAGCCCGAACGCGTCCACGCCTGCTTCGTCCACGGCTTCCGCGCACTGCCGGTGCAAATCGCGAAATATTGACGCGCGCTTGTAACCCTGCCGCGGCGTCATACGTATCAAAGCCATGATCGAACGTCGTTACCTTCTCGGCGGACTCGCGCTCGGCGGCGCCATCATCGGCGCGCCGATGCTCTTCGCCAAATCGGCGCGGCCGAAAGCGCAGGCCGGTTGGCAGCTCAGCGACGCCGAGTGGAAAAAGCGCCTGTCGCCGCTTCAGTATCGCGTGCTGCGCGAAGCGGCGACCGAGCGCGCCTTCACCAGCCCGCTCGACAAGGAAAAGCGCGCCGGCACCTTCGTCTGCGCCGGCTGCGCGCTGCCGCTCTATTCGAGCAAGACCAAGTTCGACAGCGGCACCGGCTGGCCGAGCTTCTGGGCGCCGCTGGGGGGTGCGATCGGCACCTCGACCGACTACGACCTCGGCTATGCGCGCACCGAAGTGCATTGCCGGCGCTGCGGCGGCCATCTCGGCCATGTCTTCAACGACGGGCCGAAGCCGACAGGCAAGCGTTATTGTATGAACGGCGCGGCGCTCGCCTTCCGCGCCGCCTGATCTTTACTCGGGGCGCACCCGCCACACCGACAGCCCGGCGCGCGAAGCGATCGACACCGCTTCGAGCCAGGCGGGCGGCGTCTCCGCATAAAGCTGCGCGGCAAGTGAATCCTTCCGAGCAAGGCGATATTTGGTGAAATCGTTCGCGGTGCGGCAAAAGACGACCAGCGTCGCCTGCTGCCGCCGCACCAGCGACTGGGCCTTCGCCGGATCGCCGGCAAAGGCGCGGATCGTGTCGGCCATCGCGTGGCTGTTGCGATGATGCGGCGTCGCGACGAGGCTGTGCCGCGTCCAGAAAACCAGCGGCGCGCCGAGGTCGATCGGCGTCAGCAACACCGTCGCTTGCAGGTGATTGAGGTCGGCGATCGCCGCCGGGTCGAGGCAGTTCGCCTTGTAGGCGTTGACTTCGGCCTTCTCCGTCGCCGCGCGCTTCTCTTCCTCTTTGAGCGCGGGAACCAGCGGCGTCAGCACCGCCGCGACCGCCATGCTGCCGAGCAGCGGCAGCGTCAGCGCCGCCATCGCCGATGCGAGAATGCGCGGCACGGTCGACGCAATCGTCCGCGCCCGTGCCCAGGCGCACAGCCCGAGCCAGGCGCAGCCCGGCAAGGCGAAGAGATGCGCGGTCGATACGGTACGGAATACGAACAAGGACAGCGCCGCCGCGCCCGCGAGCGCGACGATGACCGTCGCCCAATTCCTGCGATCCGCCGCATCGGTGCAATCGCGCCAGGCGAGAATCGCCCCGGCGAGGCCGACGAGCGACGGCACGAGCACGTGAATCATGTCGTGCGGCTTCGCGACCCACAAAGGCTGGCCTTCGAGGACGCCCCGATACCAATATTGCACGACGACCGGGTCGAGCGCCGCGAAGGGACCGTTCGCGCATTGCGGTTCGGTCCAGACGAGCGCCCCCGCAGCCGCCACGCCGGCCAGCCCGAGCAGCGCAAAGCGGGCCCAGAGCGCAGCCGGATTGGCCCGTGCGGCGGCGAAACTCACCGCCGCCGCCGCGACGAACGCCGCCATATAGGGGGCGGAGAGCGAATCGCACCAAGTGCCGATGAGGCCCACCGGACCGCGAGTCACGAACTGGAGCAGGATCGCCCCGCCCGCGAGCGCGCCCATATAGCCGCAAAGACGCGCGCGATCGCCGTTCTTTCCGTTCAGCGCCCAGCGCAAGGCAGCAAGCCCAGCGAACAGCGCGACGACCGGCAGGCCTTCGATCGACACCGCGAGCAGCGCGGCGGCGAACAGTCCGCCGAGCAGCCCCGCCTGCCAGGCTGCGGGGCGCAGCGCTTGCGCCATCACCAGCATCGCGAGGAAAATCTGCCAGCCATGATGGTCGACGCGCAGCGGCCGGAACTGCACGAGAATATAACCCGACATGATCAGGAACAGCGGCACCACATAGGCGATGCGGCGGTCGGAGAGGTTGCGGTAACCGAGCGCGCACGCGACGCTCAGCGCCGCGCCGAGCAGCGGCGGCCACAGCGCCATCACGATCCGCTCGGCCATCGCTTGCCCGAACAAGGGCTTCAGCAGCAATATGCCCGCCGCGAGCGGCGCGTCGACGATCCGCGACCAGTGCATCAGCACCCCGCCGCCCGCCGGATTGACGCGATATTGCGCGAGATCCCACCAGCCTTGTCCGGCGAGCAGGTCGCGCACCTGCGCCATGCGCATCGCATCGTCGGTGTCGGAAAGGTCGAGCGCCCCGATCGCCTGCCATTTGGCGCCGATCGCGATCAGGCTCATCAAGCCCCACACGATCAGCGCGATGCGCGCGGGCGTGAACCAGGGGCCCAGCCGGATGCCGCCCGAACCGGAAGCGGGCGGCGTGTCGGTCACGCCGCGGCGGCCCTGAAGACGATATGGCGGCGCAGCAGATAGGTGGTCTGGAAACTCACGGCGATCGCCGCGAGCTTGGCGAGCCGGGGGTCTATCCCCAGCGCGCTGCCGCCGCCGACGATCGCGGTTGTGACCGCGAGGCCGACCAGCGCCGACCCGACGAAGAGCAATTTCTGGCGATGGCGTTCACCCGTGCCGCGCGCCGCGGCGCCGTCGGCGAAGACGAGCCGGCTCGAGATGATCCAGTGGACGAGAATCCCGGCGCAATAGCCGGTCGCCGACGCCGTCACCGGCGCCAGCCCGGCGTCGAGCAGCAGCAGGAACAGCCCCGCGTCGCTGCCGAGCGCCAGCCCGCTCGCGAGCAGATAGTTCAGCCAGCGGATCTCGCCGCGCCGCACCGACGCGATCAATTTGGCAATAGGTTGCATCGCGCGTCCCCCCGGCCGGATGCTCAGGCGGCCTTCGCGACGCGCGCCGGCACCTCGCGGACCGACGCCAGCGCCGCCTGTTCGCCCTCGGTGCCGCTCTCATGATATTCGGCATCCTCGTTGACGCCCCAGATATCATAGAGCTTCTCGCCCGCGACGATGTTGCGCACCGTCAGCATCGCGGTCATCATCGCATGATCCTGGTTGTTATAGCGGTGCATGCCGTTGCGCCCGACCATATGCAGCGTCGGGTAACGCGCTTCGAGCTCGCTCCGCATCGTCTCGACATGCGCGGCATAATCATCGTCATAGACGGGGTAGGCCTTTTCCTGCCGCACCACTGCGCCGCCGACGACATCTTCGGGATCGCAAAGCCCCAGGATTTCCATTTCCTTCGTCGCAAGCGCGACCAGTTGCTCGTCGCTCGCGGACCAGAGCCCGTCGCCCTCGAAACAGAAATATTCAAGACCCACGCACGCGATCGCAGGATCGGGCACCATTTCGGGCGACCAGCTACGGAAATTCTGCACCCGGCCGACCTGCACCTTGCTGTCGTGGATATAAATCCAGTTGTCGGGGAACAGATCCTCCGAACGAATCTTGAGCGCGACGGTCAAAAAGTCCCGATAGTTAAGCTTGGGCGCCGCGGTGAGCGCGCACGCCGGAAGCGGATGGATCCGCGCCGCGAGTTCGCGCATCGGCGCCG
Source organism: Sphingopyxis sp. PAMC25046 (assembly GCF_004795895.1). Classification (NCBI taxonomy): domain Bacteria; kingdom Pseudomonadati; phylum Pseudomonadota; class Alphaproteobacteria; order Sphingomonadales; family Sphingopyxidaceae; genus Sphingopyxis; species Sphingopyxis sp. PAMC25046. Next base: position 4,430,836 of record NZ_CP039250.1, on the reverse strand, counting down.
AGCTGATGACATGGCCCGCATCGATCACGACATCGCCGTCGGGTCCGGTCGCGGTCATCCGCCAGCGGCCGGTCTTCTGATCCTGCGTCAGCTGCTTGAAGCTGTACGCCATCAGCACATGGTTGCCGCCCGCGATCACCTTGTCGCGCGCCGCCTCCCACATCATGCCGGGGCCGAGGCGCGGATAGCGGAAGGTTTCGAGCAGGGTCTTGGTCGCCATGCCGTCATTGGGCTTTTTGTTGAGCCCGAGGCTGCGCTTCAACCCGTCGATCACCGCGCCGCCGAGGCTCAGCCCCTTGATGCGCTGCGCCGCCCAGTCGGCCGACATTTCGTCGCACGGCATACCCCACACCTTCTCGGTATAGGTTTTGAAAAAGATCGAATAAAGCTTCTGCCCGAACTGGTTGATCGTCCAGTCCTCGAAACTGCGCACCTTCTTCTTCGGCAGCAGCTTCGCCTTGGCATAGCTTATCATGCACAAGGTCGAGCGCACGACGCCGAGGTTCCACAGCGCCTCGAACGCCCGCAGCGGGTAGGAATAGAATTTGCCCTCGTAATAGATGCGGCTCATCCGCGGCCGCTCGATGAAATCGTCGGGCAAAATCTCGTTCCACAGCTCGACGACTTCGCGGCTTTTCGAAAAGAAGCGGTGCCCACCGATATCGAACCGAAACCCCTCATGCTCGACCGTCCGGCTGATCCCGCCGACATAAACCGGATCCTTCTCGATCACCGTCACTTTATACCCCTGCTGCGTCAGCAGATAGGCGGCGGTCAGGCCCGCAGGCCCCGCGCCGATGATGGCGACGTCGGCGCTCGTCGGACGATTTTTCGACACTTGGGCGTTGGTCACGTGAATATTCCCCCACACAGACAGATGCTGCCGGTCGCAATGGGGCAAACATGGCTAAGAACCGGTTAACGGGGTGGGGGATTTCGTGAGGATCGCGCGCTTTTTCCGGCGATATCGACGATACGATACACGTGGAAGCCGCCCGACGAGAGCTTCGCTTGCGGTTCGAGCCAATCTATCGGCCGCCGTTCCAGCAGATGGGCCGCCAGTCCGCGCGGGCTGACGCGGGCAAGCGGCGCCAGTTCATTTTCGCAAAATACAAGATATCGCGCATTCTGTGCGCCGACCAATCGGCGCGCGGCGTCCGGCGGTGCGAGAAAGGCCGACAGGACGCGGTTGATCGCGGCATGATTGCGATGATGCCCCGTCGTCACCACGCTGTGCGACGTACCGACCAGCAAGGTAGGCGCGATATGGATCGACGAAAAGAGAAGCGCGGGAGGCTCGTCGGCGAGCGCCAGGTCTCCCCGCGACAGGCAGACCGGAGTGCTGCCGCTTTCGGCCGACCGCGTCGTCAACAAGGACAGGTTGAAGCCCAGCGCGATATCGATCGTCGGCATCGACAGCAACAGCAACAGCGTCCCGCACAGCCGGCGCCATGGGCCGGGGCCGGCATCGCCCCAGCGCCAGAAGGCCACCGCCAATGCGGCAAAGGCCGGAATCATGAAGGCGTGGGCGACGGCGAGCGACCGTATCACCAACAGGGCCAGAATCGTGCTGCAAAGGATCAGCAACGCGAGGCGCATCCAGTTTTCGGCTTCGGGACGGCCGCGGGCCCGGCGGCAGGCCCAGACGGTCGCCGCCCCGCCGACGGCGGTCGCGAGGCTATACGCGATCATCCGCGCCGGCACCTGTTCCCAGAGGGGTCGTCCTTCGAGAATGGGTTCATACCAAAAGATGCGGACAAGGGGCTCGAGCTCACCGAAAGGCCCGGCGAGGCAGGGGGCGCCGGTCAGGCTGAAGCTTGCCGCAAACGCGACCCCCGCCGCCGCGACGATCGACACACGCCGCGCGAGCGAGCCGGTCCAGCGCGCCGGCGCCGTCAGGAAAATCAGAAAGACCGCCCCCGCCAGCGCAGCGGCGGCGATATAAGGCAGCGAAAAGCTGTCGCAAAAGACGCTCGACACATAATGGGTACCGCGCAGCGGCAACGACCACAGCGCCGGGAGCAGGACCATCCCCGCCGAAAAGCCGCGCAGTCGGCTCTCCCGCGCGGGGTCGCGCAACCAGTCGAGGACGAAGAGCGCCCAGAAAATTCCTAGGAAAGGAAAGCCTTCGAGCGAAATCTCGACATAGATGGTCGCGACGAAGGCCGACAGAAATCCGTTCGTAAAAGACGCCGGGCGCAGTGCGAGCCACAGAAGAACGACCGAAAGCAGCACTTGCCAATTGTGATGATCGATATTGAGCGGCGCGAAATGATGGAGATAGGTGATCGTTGTGGCCGCGATCGCAAGGCCGACAAGGACGAACGGCCGGTCGCCCAATATCTGCAATATCCGGGAGAAGACGAGCAGCAACGGCAACGCAAGCAGCGGCGGATAGGCCGCCAGCACCCATCGCTCGGCCGTGCGCGGGTCGACGATCAGGCTCAGCAGTTGGATCAGTCCAACGATGGGAGCATCGATGAACCGCGACCAGTGCGTCAGTCCGCCGTTGCCCGGATTCGTGCGATATTGCGTTGTATCGAACCAGCTCTGCCCGGCGATCAGGTCGCGCACCTGCACGAGACGCATCGCATTGTCGGGATCGGAAAATGCCAGCGTCGCGATGGCGTCGCGATGGATATACAGGCTGGCCGCAACGAAGCCCAGCCACAGGATCAGCGCCAGCCGATCGGGGGAAAGCGCGGAAAAGCGATTCCGGTCATCGGGCGTTTTCGCTGTCGGTCCGGCCATTGGTTTCTTCCTGTGGCCATTTTTCAGCCCGCCGTGCTCCCTATGCCACGGCGCGCTAAAAACCGGTTAATGTCGCGCTAGGGATATCAAAGACGGGGATTTTTCGCCGATGGGGCGCCGCGGGCTTGGGCGGCGGGCGGACCTCATGTAAACTTGCGCCGGCAAGGAGGCGCACATGGCAGGCGGTCTGGCAATCGTATTGAGCGGCGGCGGCGCCAAGGGCGCCTTCCAGGTCGGCGTCGTCCACGAACTCGTCGTCAATCGCGGCGTCCGGCTCGACATCGTCGCCGGCGTCTCGACCGGCGCGATTCAGGCGCTCGGCGTCGCGCAGGACGATGTCCCCGCGCTGCTCGACGCCTGGCTCGGCATCCGCGGCAACAGCTCGATCTACAAGTCGCGCCCGCTCGGCGTCGTCGGCGGGCTGCTCGGCGAGGACGCGCTCTACGACACCGGCCCCCTCAAACGCTTGCTCAAGGGCTTCGCGAATGAGACGAAATTGCGCGCAAGCGGGCGCAAACTCCTGCTCGGCGTCGTCAATCTCGGCACCGGCACCTATCGCACGATCGACGAAAGCGTACCCGGCATCCACAATTGGGTTTACGCCAGCTGCGCGATGCCGCTCTTCTTCGATCCGCTCAAAACGCGTGCCAGCGACGGAGCCGAGGAACAATGGGTCGACGGCGGCGTGCGCGACGTGACTCCTTTGAGTTCGGCGCTCGAAATGAACCCGCGCGGCGTGATCGCGGTGCGCGCCTCGCCCGCGCCGCAGCCCGGCGCGGTGCGCACTTTCCCCAATCTCATCAAGATCGGGCTGCGCGCCGTCGACATCCTCCAGTCGGAGGTCTCGGCGAACGACCTCGCCGGCGCGGCGCTGATCAACGACCTGATCGCCGCGCGCGAGGCGCAGCTCCGCGCGCTCCAGAGCGAGGGCATCGGCGGCGCGCAGGCCGCGCGCATCCTCCGCCCGCTCGACGTCCAGATCGCGCGCTACCGCTTCGCGCCGATCCGTATCATCGAGCCCGAGGAGGAAGTCGCCGAAACGCTCGAATTCAACCCCGCGAAAATCCGCGCCGCGATCGACGCCGGCCGCCGCGCCGTCGACCGCGAATGGGACGCGCTCGAACCTTTGCTGAGCTGAGAAAGGAAGCGCCCCCTAACCCCGCGAGCAAATGGCTTGACTCATAATTCTACATATGTGACTTTTTGATCATGGTCCGATCACGACGCCCCTCGAAGCAGATGCTGCTCCTCCTGAACATCCTGTGGGTGCGCACGCAGCAATGGCGGCACGGCTATGAACTGATGAAGGAAACCGGTCTTCAGTCGGGGACGCTCTATCCGCTGCTGATGCGCATGCACGAGCAGGGGCTGGTCGAGGCCGAATGGCGCGAGCCCGAGCGGCCGGGCCGTCCGGCCCGCCACGCCTATCGCCTGAGCGCGGCGGGCGTGGCGCTGGCGCGGGAGGTAGCGGTGCAAGCGGGTGGATTCGTCGGGGAGGTTGCACGAACATGAGGACTTCGATCGCCCGGGCCATGATGACGCTCGCCACGGCCTGCATGGAAGAGAGACATCGCGAATGGGGGCTCGCGATGCGCGCCGAACTCGAAGAGGCGATCGATGCCGGCAAGCCGATCCGCTTTGCATCCGGTTGTCTGGTCGCCGCGCTGCGCCGGATGCCGGTGCATCCGGAGGGCCGCTTCAGCTTGACGGCGCACGCTTTCGCGCTCGGGCTGCTGATCCCCGTCGCCGCGCTCCAGATCGGCTGTGCGGTCTTCGGCTTTCCCCATTCGCTCGCCCGCGGCGGCATGTTGACTTCGGGTCAGAACGCCCTTCTGGCCGGGACCTATCATGCCCTGATCCCGTTGCTGGCGGTGCTCATGCTCCTCCTCGCGATCGGGCATCTGGCCATGGCGTGGATGCTGCTCGATCGCGACTGGTCGCGCCTCCTGAAAACGGGCGCGCTGACGCTGTCGACCACGATCGCCATCGTGACGTTCATGGCCGTGCTGAACCTCGATACCGCTCAAGCAGCGCTGCAGGGCGCCCTTCTCCTCGTTGAATTGGCGGTGCTGGCGGGGCTTGCATCGTGGCACACCGATCTGCCGCAAACTCGCGGAGCCGACCGCACAACCCGATAGATACCCATATTCGACCGACCAGACCGCCGGATGTCGAGCACCGGCGAACGATACCGCGCGCGCGCCAATCAACGTCGCTCCTTGGCAATCGATGAACGAGGGAATTGATGATGCGAAAGAAGCATGGGATCCTGTTGCTCGGCCCGATCGCCTTTGCTGCGTTCGCCACCCCCGCCGCCGCGCAACCGAAAAGCTGCCCTGTTCTCGCCGAGTCGGCGGGCGGGCCGACGAACGCGCATACCCGCTATGTAGAGGCCAATCTGCAGCCCGCCATTGTCGAACCGGGGGCCAAGCCGTTCAGCCTGACCGAACGCATGCGCCAATATGATGTGCCCGGGCTCAGCGTCGCCGTAATCCATAACGGCAGGATCGAGTGGGCGCGCGGCTGGGGCTTCCGCGACATCGCGAGTTGCACGCCGGTCACGCCGGATACCGCCTTCCAGGCGGCATCGATCAGCAAGGTCGTGACGGCAGTGCTGGCGCTGCGGCTCGTCGAACAGGGCAAGATCGGGCTCGACCGGGACATCAACGAAGCGCTGCATTCGTGGCAACTGCCAAAGGATCCGAAGCTGGCGCCGCGCGGCGTCACGCTTCGCCAGCTTCTGAGCCATACGGCCGGGCTCGGCGTCCATGGCTTCGATCGCGGCTACCTGCCCGGCGCACCGCTTCCGACGACCGTCCAGACCCTCGATGGCCTTCCACCGGCCGACAGCCAGCCGGTGCGCAGCATATTGCCGGCAGGGGCGCAGTTCCAATATTCGGGTGGCGGTTATATGGTGGCCCAACTCGCGCTTTCCGACGCGAGCGGCATGTCCTTCGCCAACCTTGCCGAGCGCGAAGTGCTGGGCCCGCTCGGCATGACGCGCAGCGCCTTTGCCATGCCGCCGTCGCCGGCGATCCGCGCCGACATGGCGTTCGGTTCCGCCCATGGCGCGCCGATCCCGGGCAATTATGTCGTCGTCCCCCAACTCGCCGCCGGTGGCCTGTGGGCGAGCGCCGGCGACCTCGCACGCCTGCTGATCGACCTTCAGGCGTCGGGCGCGGGCGAGAAGGGTCACCGCCTTTCGCCCGCCATGACGCGCGCGATGATGACGCCGGTCAAGGATAATTGGGGGCTCGGGCTTGCCCTGTACCGGGATGGCGTCCCGCGCTTTGGCCACGATGGCGTAAATCCGGGATTCGAATCCTTCATGGCCGCCTATGTCGGCGAGGGCGATGGCATCGTCGTTCTGACCAACGGCGGCGACGGCCGGCGGTTGATCAACGAGGTCGTCCGCGCCGTCGCCGCCGACTATGGCTGGCCGGATATCGCGGTACCGGCTACCGGCGAAAAGACCTTGTCGACCGCCCAGCTTTCCCGGGCGGCAGGGCGCTTCGAGGGTAGCGGACTCAAGATCGACATCGAGGCGCGCCCGGAGGGTTTGTTCGCACGTTTCGTCGGCGCGCCCGCGTCCACCGCCGAACGTCTGCTCGCACTCTCGCCCACGCGCTTTCGATCCGAATCGTTGGGCATCACGGTCGAGTTCGCTGGGGACTTTTCAAGCTTCACCTTCATCGATGGCGGCCCACCGATGAAGGTGGTGCGCACAGAGGCGGCGGCGCGAGCGACCAACGACGGCTTATCCCTTTCACCTGCCGCCGCGCCGTTCCAATGCGGCGAAGCGACGGCAAAACCGCTCAAGACCCTTCATCTCCCGCATCGGGCGGCCCGCGCGCGCCGTTGATCCCCAGCGCCTCGCCACCCGTTGCCGCAACCTCTTGCCGCAGCGGCTTCAGCGTCAGCGTCCCAAGCCGCACGCGCGGCGTCGCCTTTCCCGGAACCGCGCTCATCGCGAAACCGCCATCGAGTCGCAGCGCTGCGGCGGACGCCTGGCCCAGCCGCACCGTGTAGCGCCCGTAAGCGACGCCTTCGAACAGGAAATAGCCGTCGAACTCGGTCAACGTCGCCGCGCGCACCCGCCCTTCGGCGTCGACCAGTTCGACGCGCAGCCCTTCGACCACATTGCCGCCGTCGCGCCGGAAAACCCCCTCGATCTCGCCCGCCGCGACCATGGGCAGCAGGGCGCGCGTCGCGACCCCGGGTCGCGGCGCGACGACCACCCCCGGCAGCGCGGGCTGAACATAGGGATCGGGCAGGCTCCCCGCGTCGATCCCGATCAGCACCGGCCGAAAGGGTTCAAGCCCGTCGATCGCGCCGCGCCCGTCTTCATCGGTCGCCGCATCGACAAAGGCGTTGCCCGCGGTCAGCGGCACGCCGGGCAGCGCCGCTTCGCCCGGTTGCCGCACCCCGTCGCCATTCTCGTCCATCCAGACATCGGCGATCACCTGCCCGCGGCTCGCGAGCTTCTCGGCCGATACGCGCCAACCGCCGGCGGATTTCGGTCCGAAGCTGAATGCGAGCGCGAGCGATGCCGCGACCGATCCGTCGCTCGCGACCTCGCCGAACCCGCTGAGCTGCAACTTGTTGAAACGGCGCGTATATCCGAGTCCGGCGCGCGCGCGGTCGAGCCCGCGGTCATAACCGAGTTCGGCGCGCCACTCGGCCTCGCCCTTCCCGGCCCACTCGCCGATCAGCGCCATGCGCGTATCGCTATTCGCGCCCGACAGCGCAAAGCGCGCCTCGCCCCGGACGCGCACCCGCCCGATGCGGGCGTTGGCCAGAAGGCTCGCGATCAGATTGTCGGGCGGATCGGGACCGATCGGCGCCTTCGTCTGGTTCCAGTCGAGCTGGCCGGTGAAGGTCAGCGCGCGGAAACTCGCTGATGCGCGCGCGCTCGCCTCGACACTGTCGCCCCCCGACCATCGCTCGACCTGCCGCACATCGAAATGCAGCGGCAATATCGTCCGCCCGAGCTTCACCGATTGGTCGACCGACACCGAATATATCGCGTCGATATTACCCAATAAGCGGTCCGACACGAAACCGCCCCAGCCGCGCAGCGCGTCGGCGCGCACATAGGTCTCGCCGAACGCCGCGAGCCAGCTCACGCGCGCGGCGACACCGCCCTTCTGTTCATAGCTGCTGCCGACCTCGAGCAAGGTCGGTCCGATCGAGCGCCGCAAGGCGACCTCGCCATAATTGTAGCGGACATTCTCGATCAGCAGGCTGTGCAGATAGGCCGAAGCCGACGTGCGCGTGCCGAGCCCGCGCTCGATCCCCGCCGTCCCGCGCCACCCGCGTCGGAACGCGCCGCCACGCCGGCCGCCGAATTCGATCAGGTCGGCATTTTCCTGCGCGACTCCCGCCCAATACCAGGTCTGCTGCGGCGGGATCGAATCGAGGCCCACCTGCACCTGCTTGATCTCGCGCCGCACCTGCCCCTGCGGCCCGTACAGCACGATCTCGAAGCGGTTCGCGCCATATTGCAGCGGCACGTCAATAAACTCGTAACGCCCGTCGCCATTGGGGCTCGTGAAGGCGAGCAATTGCCCATTGCGATAGAGCTCGGCATCCCAGCCCGTGGGCAGATCGCCCCGAAAATCGGTCTTGTCGAACGCATCGGGACGCTCGACCGGGCGGTTGGTCATCACGGCACCGCGCCCCGGCGCCGACGCCGCGACAATTCCCGTCGACAGCAGGTTGACGTCGCCGACGCCATAATGCGTGGCCTTCAACGGCCCGAGCAATTGCCCTTGCGGGTCGGTGCGATAGAGCCGCATCCGCAGGCTGTCGGGCACGCCCTCATTGTTCGACGACAGCCGCGCGTCGAAGCTTTGCGCGAGCACCTCGCCCGCCGCGAAAATCTCGTAGCGCCCCTGGACATAGGATCCGCCGCGCTTGTCCGACACTGCGCCGACCGACGCGACGACATCGACCGACGGCGTCGCCCACGCCGCATAAGGGCGCTCCGCCTGCGGCAGACTCGCGAGATCGAACCCGGCCTGCGGGCGGATCGACGCGGCGCGCGCGCGGCGTTCGGCGGCGAGCTGGAACGGCAGCTTTTCCTTGGCGTCGACGCGCAGCACCGCGTTCGACAGGTCGGCGGTCAGCGGAACCCCCAGCCACTGGTTCAGACTGTCCAGATCGACGCACCAGCCCGCCGCCGTGTCGCGGATCGTCGTCGCGCCCAGCCGGAAACTCTCGCTCCCCGCGCGCACCTCGCCCGTCTCGCGATCGATCGTCAGGCTGCGCCGTTCGTCGAACACCCAGCCGGTTGCGCGGCGCAACTTCCGGTCGACGCGCACCGCCAGATCGAGCGCGAGCACGACATCGCCCAGGTCGACGCAAATCCCCTGCGGCGTCTGATAGCCGCGCACCCCGTCGCCGAGCCGGTACTGGCCCGAGCGCACATCGAACAGCCAGCTGTCGTCGGCGTTCGGCGCCCACGCCGCGGAGGAGGGGGAAACCGGCGTTCGATCAACGGCTTCGGCGCTGGCGGGCGCAAGACCCGCCAGCGCCAGCGCGGCGACGATGAAGCGCCCCCACCGCATCACGGCCGCGCCTGAACTCTCCGTCCGCTTTCTACTTCACCACGCGCTCGGCCTCGTCGATCGTGCCGCCGCCGATTTCGCGATCCTCCGAATAGCGAATGCGTACCGGCCCTTTCAGCTTCGCCGCCACCTCGTCCGGCACGCGCAGCGACACCGTGCGCGCGGCGACCTCGGGATAGACCGCGATCCCGCGCGCGACGAGCAAAGGCTCGGCCACCCCCGGCCGCGTCACCTCGATATCGCCATAGACCGAGCGGTTGCCGCTCCGCGACAGGTCGAAGTTGAACGCCGGCCCGTCGGTGCCTTCGCTCACCCACGCATCGCCGATCGCCGCCTCGGCGCCGAGGTCGCCGACGCGCACGATTACCGGGATGGTGATTCCGTAAATCGGCGTCAGCGCGATCGACACCCCCGTGCTCGCGGGCTTCGCCTCAGTCGCATTCGCCGCCGCCGCGTCGGGAACCGCGCGAAACAGCATATGCGCGCGATATTCCCCCGGCGGCGTCCCCTCGGGCACGCGCACCCCGACGCGCACGACCTGCGGCTGGTTCGGCGGCAGCGTGACGCGGCGCGGGCTGAAGACGATCATGTCGAGCGCCGCGCGCTCGGCGGGTGTGACATTTTCCTCGGCGATCTCGTCGAGCCCGCCAGCGGCGGTCATCCGCTTGATTTCAAGGCTGATGCGATAGGTCGCGGGCTCGCTGCCGATGTTGTTGAGCACCACTTCGGTCCCGCGCGATCCGTCGAGGATGACGCGCGTTGGCGCGACGAGCAGGTCGCCCGCCGCATGGACGGGAACGGCCGCGGCGCTGAACGCGGCCGCGGTGAGCAGGCCAAAGGCCTTCAGAAAGCGAAACATTGGTCACGATCCCCACAATCGTCCGGGAAGCGGCCCCACACCGTCCCGATGGTCGCATCCTGCTTGCGCTTACATGGTTGATATTTCGCTAACCATCGCTGCCCTGCGCGCAAAAAAAGGGGTCGCCCGGCGCGCGCCTAGCGACCCCATTTATACGGCTGGCGGGTCTCGGCCCGCCAGGCCCCCCAAATTTTTACTGATAGTTGGCGGTGACGTTGAACGTCCCCGAATAGTCGCCCGACGCCTGATTGGCGCCGACGCTCAGCGTGCCGCCGATCTGAAAGCTGCCGCCGGTGGCACCGAGCGTGATGTTCGGCGCCGAATAGGTCAGCGTCGACGTCATCGAGCCGCCGAGCGAGCCGTTGAGCGTCACGCTCGAATCGCCGCCGACAAGCACGACCGCACCGCTCGTGCCCGCAACGTCGAAGCTGCCCGCCGCCGTCGTCCCGGTGCAGGTCAGCCCAGCGCCGCAGGTCACCCCGCCCGCGGTCGACACCGCGACGGTCGACGCGGTCGCGCCGCTGATGATCGTCGCATATTGCAGGTCGCTGGTCTTGGTGAGCGTGATCTGGCGCAGGATCTTGGCCGTCGCCGTGCCCGTGGCTGTCGCCGCATGCGCCGCCGGGGCGTTCATGGCGAGAGCAGCAATCGCGGCGCCCAGAAGGGCGCGCTTCATTCCGAATTTGCGCATATGATTTGGTCCCTTGAATTCGGTCGATATTCGAATGGAAATCCCACCCCATTCACCGACCCGTTTAGGCCGCGACCTGTTCAGCTTTTGCCAGCAAGCTTGGTTAACGGCGCGACAAGGGTTTGCGCGAAAACTGCGCTATATTCTTTAATAATCAGATATTTAGATGAATTTTTAAGCACGCAAGGAATGCGTTTTTCTGCTCTATCGGCCCGTATTGGCACATTCCACGCCGACGACGGCGCGAATCAGATCCCTTCGCCCGAAAGCCGCTGGCAGATCATGTCGAGCTGGTCGAGCGACGCGAATTTCAGCGTCAGCGCGCCCTTGCCATCGCCGGCATATTGGATCGTCACCCCGATGCCGAGCAGTTCGGACAGGTGGCGTTCGACCGCGACGATGTCGGGGTCGCGGCCCGATGCCGCGATCGCGCCCGAATCGCCAGGCGTCTTGCGCGGCGCGTCGCCGCCCTTGCCCGCGCGCACCAGCGCCTCGACCGCGCGCACCGACAGGCCTTCTTTCGCGACGCGGCGCGCGATCGCTTCGGCGTCTTCGGCACCGATCAGCGCGCGCGCGTGACCCATCGCGAGCGATCCGTCGCCGACGAGCGCCTGCACGGCTTGGGGCAGGTCGAGCAGACGCATCAAATTGGCGACATGGCTGCGCGATTTGCCGACCAGCTTCGCCAGCGCTTCCTGATTATGCCCGAAATCCTCGATCAGCCGGCGATACGCGCTCGCCTCTTCGATCGCATTGAGGTCCTGGCGCTGGATATTCTCGACCAGCGCGATCTCATAGGTCGCGGCGTCGTCGAGTTCGCGCACGAGCGCGGGAATCTGGTGCAGGCCCGCGCGCTGCGCCGCGCGCCAGCGCCGTTCGCCCGCGACGAGCTGGAAACCCTCGCCATCCGGCGACCGGCGCACGATGATCGGCTGGAGCAATCCGCGCAGCCCGATCGAATCGGCGAGTTCGGCGATCGCATTCTCGTCAAAATGGCGCCGCGGCTGCCCGGGCAGCGGGCGAATCGCGCCGACGGGGACATGCTGCACCGCATCGCCCACCACCGGCGCCGCGCGCGCCGCGCTTCCGGGGGTCGCGAGCACCGGCGCTTCGACCGCCGCGTCGCCGAACAGCGCGTTCAGTCCGCGGCCGAGCCCCGAGGGGCGTTTGCGAATCGGCGTTGTGCCACTTTCTTTTTCATTATCAGCCATTTATGCCGCCTTGCGGATTTCGGGAAGCCGGTCGATCAGCTCGCGCGCAAGCGCGATATAGGCCGCCGACCCGGCGCAGCGATGATCGTAGATCAGCGCCGGCAGCCCGTGGCTCGGTGCTTCGGACAGGCGGACATTGCGCGGGATCACCGTGTCGAACACCACCGGGCCCAGCACTTCGCGCACATCGTCGGACACCTGGTCGGTCAGCCGGTTGCGCCGGTCGAACATCGTCAGCGCGACGCCCAGAATCGACAATTTCTGGTTGAAGCGCTCGCGCACACGCTCGACGGTGGTGAGCAGCTGGCTCAGCCCCTCGAGCGCGAAAAATTCGCATTGGAGCGGCACGATCAGCGATTCGGCGGCGATCAACGCGTTGAGCGTCAACATGCCCAGCGACGGCGGACAATCGATCAGGCAGATGTCCCACTGCCCCGCTTCGGCGCCCGACAGGGCTTGCTGGAGCCGGTGGAGCCGGTCCTGAAATTCGATCAGCTCGATCTCGGCGCCCGACAGGTCGACCGTGGCGCTGACGATGTCGAGCCGCGGCACCGCGGTCGCGATCGCGCATTCGGCGACCGTCGCATCGCCACGCAGCAATTCGTAACTCGAAAATTCGCGCTGCGACTGCTTGATTCCAAGCCCGGTCGAGGCATTGCCCTGCGGATCGAGGTCGATGATCAGCGTGCGCCAGCCCGTTGCCGCGAGCGCGGTCGCCAGATTGATCGCGGTCGTCGTCTTGCCGACCCCACCCTTCTGGTTCGCCACGGCAATGCGGATCATCGCTTTCCTCGCTGTTTTGCCGCAATCTTTCCACGCCCCACCAAAATCTGGCTCTCGGCGTCGGTGCGGCTCTGTTCCACGTGGAACATTCTCTGCCATGCCTCGGGCAGCAATGCCAGTTCCTTAACCGCGTTTCGCCCTTTTGGCAGCAGCCAGCGCGTCGATTCGGTGGAAAAACGAGCGGATAAGTCGATGAGCTTGTCGAGCGGCGCAAAGGCGCGCGCGCTGATCGTCGCGGCGGGACGTGTTTCGACGCGCTCGAGGGGCGCCTCGGCGACCTCGACATGCCCCAGCTCCAACTCGTCCGCGACCGCGCGCAAGAATTCACACCGCCGTTTGCGCGATTCGACGAGCAGCATTGGCCGTGCGCTCAGGATCGCAACGACCAGCCCCGGCAACCCCGGCCCGCTCCCCAGATCAACCCAAAGCCCCTCGCCCTCGGTATCGAGCGCCAGGAGCTGCGCGCTGTCGGCAATGTGCCGCACCCAGATCGTCGGGATCGTCGACGCCGCGATCAGATTCTGCCGGTCATTCTCGGCGATAAGCATTTGAGCGAATCGATCGAGCTGCGCCCACTGATCGACGGTCGGCGAAAACGCGGCCCCGATCCAGGCCCTTGCTTCATCCTCGGTCACCAGAATCGCGTCGTCCGAACCCACCAGCCGCCCTACCTATTCTTCGTCGTTTCCGCTGAAACGGGAGTCCAGCTTCCGCTTTCACGCCCTAGCGCCTTTCCGCAGCCTTTGGAAAGTCCACCACGTAACAGAACCCCCTTCTCGTCACCCCGGACTTGATCCGGGGTCCATGACTTCGGCGCTACCATGGATCCCGGATCAAGTCCGGGATCACAATGAGAGTTAGACAACGGAATGCCCATTGTGCACCCCGGCGAAAGCCGGGGCCCGTTACCACGTCGGATATGGCACCGACGCCATCGGAACCGCTCTCGACCGGAAACCGCCGTTCTAGCTATCTCTAGACCAAGTTACGCGATCAATATGAGGGTCATATCGGGCAATCACTGATTCCCTGTGATTTTCGGGAGTAAGGATAACTTCTTGGCGGGTCACGCGTCCCATTCGAGCGAGAAAATCTTCGAGCAGTTTTGCGTCGATTGCAGAAACTACGTCTCGCGGATCAAGGTCAAATTCCACCTCGTCCAGTCCGAAGAAATGGCAGTTCAGGGCCATCCCGCCCAACTTGTATGTGGCCAGGAATCCGTGGGACGACGAGCGGCCGAATATTTCTCGCAGATCGCCCGGTGCCGCGGCTCGTTCGCCATCAATACTGAACTCCAGCAAATCGGCATCGGCTATCAGCAAAGTCCAAACAGCATCCCATACCGGGAGAGAGCCTCCAAGAATGTAAATGTCGCGCAATCCGCCGCCCGGCTCAAAATCTCGTGCGATATTTGACCAATTCATCGTCGGTGGATGCAATTTTTCGCGGTCGGGAGCAACGTCGTTCTCCACCCCTAACGTAGGCTCTAGCACCGAACTCGAAAGCTCAAGCCGCGCGCCGCCGGCTATGCACCATGATCGCGGTCAGCGCCGCCGGGGTCACGCCGTCGATCCGCCCCGCCTGCCCCAACGTCTCGGGGCGCGCTTTGGTCAACCGCTCGACCATTTCGCGCGATAACCCACCAATCGCGCCATAATCGAGCGCGGGGTCGAGCAGGATCGCCTCGTTCGCCGCGAGCGCACGCAGTTCGGCATCCTGCCGCGCGATATAGGGCGCATAATGCGCATCCTCGGCAACCTCCGACAGAATCGCCGGGTCGATCGCGTCGAGTTCGGGCGCGAGTAAAGCAAGCCGCGCCATCGTCATCTCGGGATAGCGCAGCAGGTCGATCCGCTTGCGCGCCATTCCGTCGCCGGGCAACGCCAGTCCGACCGCCGAATAATCGGCGGTGCTCACCGCGGCGTCCAGCAAGGCTTCGGCCCGCGCCCGCTCGGCCATCCGCGCCGCGAACAATTCCGCCGTCGCCGGACGAACCAGCCCCAGTTCGATCCCCTTCGGCGTCAGCCGCGTCGCGGCATTGTCGGCGCGCAGCCGCAGCCGATATTCGGCGCGCGCGGTGAGCATCCGATACGGCTCGCTCACCCCCTGCAGCACCAGATCGTCGACCATCACCCCGATATAGGATTCGGACCGGTCGAGAATCAGCGGATCGCGCCCCTGAATGCTGAGTGCCGCATTGGCCCCCGCAACCAGTCCCTGCGCCGCCGCTTCCTCATATCCGGTGGTGCCGTTGATCTGCCCGGCGCACCAAACGCCCGGCATCGCGCGCACCTGCAACGTCCGGTCGAGCGCGCGCGGATCGATATGGTCATATTCGACCGCATAGCCGGGGACGACCATCTCGACCGTCTCGAGCCCTTCCATCGTGCGCAGCATCGCGAGCTGGACGTCGGCGGGCAGCGAGGTCGAAATGCCATTCGGATAGACAAGATAGGTGTCGAGCCCTTCGGGTTCGAGGAACACCTGATGCCCGTCGCGATCGGCGAAGCGATGGATCTTGTCCTCGATCGACGGGCAATAGCGCGGCCCCGCCGCCCCGATCGCGCCCGTGAACAGCGGCGAGCGATCGAGATTTGCCGCGATGATCGCGTGGCTTTCGCTATTGGTGCGCGTGATCGCGCAGAAAATCTGCGGCACCGTGCGGGTGCTGTTCCACGTGGAACAGGTCCAGCTTGCGCCCTCGGCACTGTCCGACGCCTGATCGGCGAGCCGCGCCCAGTCGATCGTCCGGCCGTCGAGCCGCGGCGGCGTCCCCGTCTTGAGCCGCGCCATCGGCAGGTCGGCGGCGCGCAATTGCTCGGCGAGCCGGTTCGCGCCGGCCTCGCCGATGCGCCCGCCCTCCATCCGCTCCTCACCGCGGAACAGGCGTCCGCCGAGGAAGGTCCCCGTCGCGAGCACGACCGCGCCCGCCGTCAGCACCGACCCGTCGGCGAGTTCGAGACCCGCGACGCGTCCCTCGTCCGACAGCCGCAGCGCCGCCGCCTCGCCCGCGACGACGGCGATGCCATCCTCGGCGGCGAGCAAATTCTGGATCGCGTCGCGATATAATTTGCGATCGGCCTGGATGCGCGGCCCCTGCACCGCCGCACCCTTAGACGCATTGAGCATCCGGTAATGGATCGCCGCGCTGTCGGCCGCGCGCGCCATCCAGCCGTCGAGCGCGTCGACCTCGCGCATCAGATGCCCCTTGCCGAGCCCGCCGATCGCCGGGTTGCACGACATCGTCCCGATCAGCGCGGGGTCGAAACTGACCAGCGCGACGCGCGCGCCGAGCCGCGCCGCGGCCGCGGCGGCCTCGGTCCCGGCGTGCCCCCCGCCGACGACGATGACATCGAAAGTTGCGCTATGCTGCATGATGGCGGCGCGCATAGCGCAAAGCGCGCATCGAATCCACCGCGCTGCTTGCCGCTCGATGTTTCACGTGAAACATCATTTCCCGATGCAAAAACGTCCGAACAGCGCGTCGAGCATCTCCTCGACCCCCGCGCGCCCCGTAATGCGGTCGAGCGCGGTCGCGGCGAGCCGCAGCCGCTCGGCGAGCAGGATCAGGTCGCCGGCCTCACGCGACCGCTCTTCGACGGCAAGCCATTGTTTTGCTTCGGCAAGTGCGGCGCGCTGGCGCTGGCGCAGCGCCGCCTCGCCCTCGCGCGGCAATAGCGTCCGCGCCATCTCGACGATCATGCGATGCAGCTTTTCCATCCCCTCGCCCGTCGCCGCCGACAGCGCGAGGTCGCAATGCGCCGCCTCGGCCTCGGCCGCCGCATCGCCGCGCCAGCGATCGGCCTGCGCCGCGATCAGGATTGTTCGCGGATGCTCCGGAGCTTCCTTTGGCGGCCCGAGCCACAGCAGGATATCCGCCGCCTCGACCGCCGCCTTCGCGCGGCCGATCCCGATCGCCTCGATCGCATCGGCACCTTCCCCGCGGATCCCCGCCGTATCCGAAAAACGCATCGCGATGCCGTCGAGCGCCAGCGGCGTCTCGATCACATCGCGCGTCGTTCCTTCGACGGGCGACACGATCGCCAGCTCGCGCTGAGCCAAAGCATTGATTAAAGTAGACTTTCCAGCATTTGGCGGTCCAGCGATCACCACCGACACCCCCTCGGCGATCACCTCCGCCGCCGGCCGCGCCAGCCACTCCGCCAACTCGCCCGAAAGCTCCCCCATCCCCGAAATCAAACGCCGCGCGGCACCTTCGCCAACTTCCACATCATCCTCGTCGGCAAAATTCAGCTCGGCCTCCGCCCCCGCCATCAGCCCAAGCAGCCGATCCTGCCAGCCCGCCACCGCGCGCGACACATGCCCGCTCGCCATGCCGAGCGCCTGCACCCGCTGGCTCTCGGTCTCGGCCGCGAGCAGGTCGGCGAGCCCCTCGGCCTCGGCGAGGTCGATCCGTCCATTCTCGAACGCGCGCCGCGTAAACTCGCCCGCTTCGGCGCGGCGGAGCCCCGGCAGCGCCGCAAGCGCCGCCTCGACCGCCGCAACCACCGCGCGTCCGCCGTGCAGATGCAGCTCGGCCAGATCTTCGCCCGTCGCCGTCGCCGGCCCTGGAAACCAAAGGAGCAGCGCCCGATCGAGCGGCGCTCCGGCAGCGTCCTTCAACAGGGCAAGCGATGCGCGGCGCGGCGTCGGTAGGCGCCCCGCCAGCGCCGCCAGCGCCGGCCCCGCCGCCGGCCCGCTCACGCGCACCACGCCGATCGCCGCCGGCGGAATCCCGCTCGACAGCGCGAAAATCGTATCGCTCACAGAATTTTGGTTCAGCTCTTGCGCCCCTTGGCGGGCTTTTCATCGTCAGCAGTTGCATCGTCCGGCTTCGCGCCGCCCATCAACCCGCCCCCGAACTGACCAAGCAACGACTGGACCAGCCCCAGCCCGCTCTCGCCCATCGGCACCCAGGTCTTGACCATCGACTGCACCATGTCGGGCGTGATCCCCTTCGCCATCAGTTCCTTGACGCGGCCGAGGTAGATATCGTGGAGCGGTTCGAGATCGGGGAGGCCGAACAAGCGCCGCGCCTCTTCGGGGGTGCAATCGATCTCGATATTGAACTTCATCGCCTGTCTCCGCCCCGAAATGCCCGTTAGCCGCTTGAGCCATGCTCGCAGCCCCGCTAGCTTCGCGCTTTCACAGCAAAGAAGCAAGAGACAGGAGAGCTCCCCGCATGGCCGCGACCAACACCGATATCCCGACGCTCGACGGCGCCGGCACCCTTCCCGCCTATGTCGCGCGTCCCGAGGCCGACAGCATCCGCGCTATCATCGTCATTCCCGAAATCTTCGGTGTCAACGAAGGCATCCGCAAGAAATGCGACGACTGGGCGGCCGAAGGCTATCTCGCCATCGCGCCCGACATCTTCTGGCGCTTCGCCCCCGGGGTCGAACTCAGCCCCGATGTCGAGGCCGAATTCCAGCAGGCACTCGGCTATTTCAGCCAATATGAAGCCGACGATGGGGTCAAGGATATCGAGGCGGCGATTCACTGGCTGCGCGGCGAAGGCGCCGAACGGATCGGCTGCGTCGGCTTCTGCCTCGGCGGCCGCCTCGCCTATATGGCGGCGACGCGCACCGATATCGACGCCTCGGTCGGCTATTATGGCGTCATGATTGATCAGATGCTGAATGAGGCGCACGCAATTGCCAACCCGCTGATGCTGCACATCCCGACCGAGGATCATTTTGTCGACCGTGCGGCGCAGAAGAAGGTGCACGAGGCGCTCGACCCGCACCCGAAGGTCACCCTCCACGACTATCCTGGGCTCGACCATGGCTTTGCCGCGACGATGGGCAACCGGCGCGACGATGACGGCGCGCAGCTCGCCGACGGCCGCACGCGCGCCTTCTTCGCCGAGAAGCTCGCATGACGGGACATGCGGGTCTCGCCGCCTGGCACGCCTATATGGCCGGCGGCGGCGACCCGCAGGCCTTGCGCGACCTGCTCGCCGAGGATGCGGTGTTCCATTCGCCCGTCGTCCACACGCCGCAGGAAGGGCGCGACAAGGTCTTCGCCTATCTTCACGCCGCAAGTCACGTCCTCGGCGGCGACGATTTCAGCTATCTGCGCGAGATCGTCGACGGCGATCAGGCCGTCCTCGAATTCCAGAGCATCCTCGACGGCATCCAGATCAACGGCGTCGACATCATTCGTTGGAACGATGATGGAAAGATCAGCGATTTCAAGGTGATGGTCAGGCCGCTCAAGGCGATCAACAAGGTCTGGGAAAAAATGGCCGAAATGCTCGCGGCGCAGGCGGCAAGCTAAGGTCCTGACCCCTAGATCAGGCTGAGCTCGGCGAGTTCGCGATACAGCTCGGGCGGCAGCGCGCCGACTCCGCTCGCATCGTCTATTCCCTTGGGCGCATCGGTGCCGGCCAGGTAACGCCACCCCTGGTGTGCCCGCTTCGGCTTCGGGTGCACCCGCTCAAGTTCTGCAACGCAGACGATATCGACGCGTCCGTCGCTCCGATCCTCGAAGCGCAGGATTTCGACGCGCGCGATGAGCGTATGTTTGACGATGAAATGCAGCTTGCCGCCAATCAGCTCGTCGGCGCGCTTGGGCCGGAAGCGCGTCGCGAAACGAATCTCGCCATCGGCGGCGTAATTCGCAATCCGCGCCTCAAGCGCTGGATAATCGGAGCAGCCGACGGCAACGCGGGTCATATGGAGCTGAGGCATGATCGCGAGATGGGAAGCCGGTACGAAAAAGCCAGCCCCTCACGAGGCTGGCCCTTTCATTTTATGCTGAGAACCGGTCAGCCGAACAAGGTTCCGACGCCGACGCTCGGGTCGACCCAGCCGTCGTAGATCATCTTGACCGCGACATAGACGATTACCGCGAGGCCAAGATAGGCGATCCAGCGGTAACGCTCGATATATTTGGCGATGATATTCGCCGCGAGACCCATCAACGCGACGGCAAAGATCAAACCGACGATCAGAATTCCGGGGTGCTCGCGCGCGGCACCCGCGACCGCAAGCACATTGTCGAGGCTCATGCTGACGTCGGCGACGGCCACCGCCCATGCGGCACCCGCGAAGCTTTTGGCAGGCTTCAGGCCCGAATGTTCATCACCCGCAATCTCGGGCGAACCCTGCGACTGGCCCGAGTGGCGCAGCTCGCGCCACATTTTCCATGCCACCCAGATCAGGAGCAGCCCGCCGACAAAGATCAGCCCGACGATCTGCATCAGCTGCGTCACGACGAGCGCGAAAGCAATGCGGAGAACGAGCGCGGCGAGCACGCCGATCAGAATGACCTTCTTGCGCTGGTCGGCGGGCAGCCCCGCGGCGAGCGCGCCCACGACGATCGCATTGTCGCCCGCCAGGACAAGGTCGATCATCAGCACCTGCAGGAACGCCGCGAAGGCTGCGGGCTCGGTAATATTTGAAAAATCCTTGACGATCGCATCCCACATTCCGGCGGGACCGCCGAAACCGCCGGCGTGCGCCGCGGCCTGAGTCAGAAATTCCAAAATCACAACGGCTCTCCGAAATAGCTGACCTCTGGCATAGGGTCATAAAAGCGATGCAGCAACGCCCGCCACTGCCGATAGCGATCCGATTGCCGAAAGCCGTCGCGGTGATCCGCGATCGACCTCCACTTTACCAAAAGCAGATAGGCCTGTCTGGTTGCCGTCGGTCGGAAAATTTCGAGGGAAATAAAGCCCGGCGAGGCGGTGATCAGCGGTTTGGCTTCGGCCACGGCCGCCTCGAACGCCTCCTCGTTGCCCGCCCTGACGGGCAGCAAGGCGTGCTCGATAACGGCCATGATCCGGCTCTACTGGTTCATGCTGTCGAAGAAATCCTCGTTGGTCTTCGAATCCTTGATCTTGTCGAGCAGGAATTCCATCGCGTCGACGGTGCCCATCTGCATGAGGATGCGGCGCAGCACCCACATTTTCGACAGCTTGTCCTTCTCGACGAGCAATTCTTCCTTGCGGGTGCCCGACTTGCCGACGTCGAGCGAGGGGAAGATACGCTTGTCGGCGACCTTACGGTCGAGCACGATTTCCGAATTGCCCGTGCCCTTGAATTCCTCGAAGATCACCTCGTCCATGCGGCTGCCGGTGTCGATCAGCGCGGTCGCGATGATCGACAGCGAACCACCTTCCTCGATGTTGCGCGCGGCGCCGAAGAAGCGCTTCGGGCGCTGCAGCGCATTGGCGTCGACACCGCCGGTCAGCACCTTACCCGACGAGGGAACGACGGTGTTGTAAGCGCGACCGAGGCGCGTGATCGAGTCGAGCAGGATGACGACGTCCTTCTTGTGCTCGACGAGGCGCTTGGCCTTTTCGATCACCATTTCGGCGACCTGGACGTGGCGCGTCGCGGGCTCGTCGAAGGTCGAGGAGACGACTTCGCCCTTCACGCTGCGCTGCATGTCGGTGACTTCCTCGGGACGTTCGTCGACGAGGAGGACAATCAGGTAAACTTCGGGATGATTGTCGGTGATCGCCTTGGCGATATTCTGGAGCAGCACCGTTTTACCGGTACGCGGCGGCGCGACGATCAGTGCGCGCTGTCCCTTGCCTTGCGGACTAACGAGGTCGATGACGCGCGCCGACTTGTCCTTGACGGTCGGGTCGACGGTGTCGAGCGACAGCTTCTGGTTCGGATAGAGCGGGGTGAGGTTGTCGAAATTGACGCGGTGACGCACCGCTTCGGGGTCGTCGAAATTGACCTTGATCAGCTTGGTCAGCGCGAAATAGCGCTCGCCGTCGCGCGGGGCGCGGATCTCGCCTTCGACCGTGTCGCCGGTGCGCAGGCCATATTTGCGGACCTGGTTCGGCGAGACGTAAATGTCGTCGGGGCCCGCGAGATAGTTCGCGTCGGACGAGCGCAGGAAACCGAACGAGTCGGGGAGAACCTCGATCGTCCCCGACCCGATGATTTCCTCGCCCTCTTCGGCGAGTTCCTTCAGGATCGAAAACATCAAGTCCTGCTTGCGCAGCGTCGACGCGCCTTCGACGCCCAGTTCTTCCGCCATTTCGACGAGCTGGGCGGGCGCCTTTGTTTTGAGTTCTTTAAGGTGCATTGGATGGATTCCAGATAGGTCTTCAGGAGAAATCGGGCGTAATCTGTCGCACCGCTGGGGTGCCTATCCGGCCGTGGGACGACCGTTTCGATAGCATCGGCGCGGGGGACGCGCCGCCCGTATGGAACGGGGTTGAATCGCCCCTATAACCGGCTTCGGATCAAGTCAATCGGGCTGAGCCGGAACGATGAAGTCAGGGACGCACAACGACGAGGATGACGATGATCGCCGCGGCGACGCCGGGCACCTCGTTGAGCATCCTGAGCTGTTTTTCGCTGAGCGGACGCTCGCCCTTCTTGAGCTTCTTGAAATAGCCGATCATCCAGCCGTGATAGCCCGACAGCGCGATCACGAGCAGCAATTTGGCGATAAACCAGCCCTCGCGCCAATAATCGCCGTTGAAGGCGAGCATCAGGCCGAATATCCAGACGATGATCAGCGACGGGTTCAGGATGATCCGGCGCAGCCGGTCCTCGCGCTCGATCCACTTCTTGTCTTCGTCGGACCCGACCAATGCCTGGTGATGATAGACGAAAAAGCGCGGCATCATGAACAGGCCGGCCATCAGGAAGATCACGAAAATGATATGCGCGGCTTTGATCCAAAGCATCGTCGCCCCCAAAAAACCTGCCAGTTCCATAAATTATCCGCCGCGAACGCGTTTGATCAGATGTTCGACATGCGCGATCGGCGTGTCGGGCACGATGCCATG
This sequence comes from Sphingopyxis sp. PAMC25046, assembly GCF_004795895.1. Classification (NCBI taxonomy): domain Bacteria; kingdom Pseudomonadati; phylum Pseudomonadota; class Alphaproteobacteria; order Sphingomonadales; family Sphingopyxidaceae; genus Sphingopyxis; species Sphingopyxis sp. PAMC25046. The sequence goes on along the minus strand of NZ_CP039250.1, from coordinate 4,408,209 downwards.
GCCGAGATTGAAGATATGGGGACGATCGGGGAAAGCCGCAAGGATGCGGTCGATCGCCGTATCGAGCGCGTTGCCTCCAGCAACGAGCGCGAGGGGATCGAGATTGCCTTGCACCGGAAGATGCGCCGGCAGCGCGGCGTCGGCCCACAGCGGATCGACCGTCTCGTCGAGACCGATCGCGTCGACTCCCGTCTCGTCGGCATAGGCGCGAAGCTTGCCGCCGGCACCCTTCGGAAAGCCGATGACCGGCGTATCGGGATGCAGCGCCTTGATCCGCCGCACGATCTCGGCGTTGGGCGCGATCACCCATTGCTCATATTGGGCGGGGGAAAGACTGCCCGCCCAGCTGTCGAACAATTGCACCGCGTCGACGCCATTTTCGATCTGCCCCGACAGATAGGTAACGGTCAGCTCGACGATCGCGTCGACAATCGCCTGAAAGGCTTCGGGATCGCCGAACGCCATGCGCCGCGCTGCAGCCTGGTCCTTCGACCCCTGCCCCGCCACCATATAGGTCGCGACGGTCCATGGGCTTCCGGCGAAGCCCAGGAAAGTCGTCTTGGGCGGTAGCGCCGCCGCGACGCGCGCGACGGTTGCATAAACCGGATCGAGGCGCTGCGGCGCCGCTTCGAGCGACGCCAGCGCGCTGTCGACCAGCGGCGGCGCCAGCCGCGGCCCCTCGCCCGCCTCGAACCAGAGATGCTGGCCGAGCGCATGCGGAATCACGAGGATGTCGGAAAAGAGGATCGACCCGTCGAAGCCGAAGCGCCGGATCGGCTGCAACGTCACTTCGGCCGCCGCCTCGGGATCGTAGCAAAGCTCGAGGAAACCGCCCTTGGTCTCGCGGAGTGCGCGATATTCGGGCAGATAGCGCCCGGCCTGGCGCATCAGCCAGAGCGGCGGGCGTTCCTGTCGCACCCCGCGCAGCGTCGCGAGCAGCTTCTTCGGTGACGCCTTCACGCGGCCCCTCTTTCTCTCTTCATATAGTTTTAGATATGATTGTGGTGGTTTGTAGGTCGGCGGACAAGGCGGCTTTAGGCCGGGGCGTCCTTTTTGCCAACAGCTTGACTCCATGCATCGCAGTTGTGGTTACGGAGTCGCCTCGCGTTGTTCCCCTAATTCACAGCCTGTGGATAAGATTCGTCCCGTGTGGATAAGCGGTGGAGCGGAATCGACACGGTCGGGGATGAATCCCCCCTGCCGAAATCATCCCGGGGCTTTTGCCAAATTTATCCACAGGGTGCTTTTCGTCATCGCGCGTGTGATCCGGCATTGCCTTTTTTCGCGGATTCCCGCCATGGTGGCGCGATGGGCCGGCTTCATCTTCACCTCATATCCGATTCCACGGGCGAGACGCTCGAAAATATCGCCAAGGCGGCGATCGCGCAGTTCGACGATGTCGAGGTGGTGCGCCATTTCTGGCCGATGGTGCGGTCGGAATCGCATCTCGACCGAATCATGGCCGAAGTGCAGGCTAGCCCCGGAATGATCCTCTTCACCCTCGTCAATGGCGAACTGCGCGCCAGTCTCGAACGCCGCGCGGGGGCGCAGGGTCTTCCGACCGTCGCTGCGCTCGACGCGGTAACCGACGCGCTGTCGCGGATGCTCGGGCAGGAAGCGAAGGCGCGCCCGGGCCGCCAGCATGTCCTCGATGCCGCCTATTTCGCGCGCGTCGAAGCGATTCAATTTACCGTCGCACACGACGACGGCATCGGCTGGGAAAATTGGGAGCAGGCCGACATCGTCCTCGCGGGCGTGTCGCGCACGTCGAAAACGCCGACGAGCATCTATCTCGCCAACCGTGGTTTCAAGACCGCGAATATCCCGATCGTTCCCGAATCGCCGCCGCCGAACGCGCTGTTCAACTTGAAACGCCCGATGATCGTCGGGCTGACGACCGGGCTCGACCGGCTCGTCCAGGTGCGCCGCAACCGGCTGCTATCGCTGAATCAAGCGCCCGAAACCTCCTATGTCGACGACGAACGCGTCAAGGCCGAACTCGCCTATGCGCGGCGGATGTTCGCCGACAATGGCTGGCCGGTGATCGATGTGACGCGCCGCTCGATCGAGGAAACCGCCGCCGCGGTGATCAAGCTCGTCGAAGATCGGACAGACGCATGAGCCTGCTCCTCGCCTCGCAAAGCAGCGGCCGCGCCGCGATGCTCCGCGCCGCCGGACTGACCTTCGAAACCAGTGCGGCGCATGTCGACGAGGAGGCGCTGACCGCATCGCTGCTCGCCGCCGGGCAGACGCCGCGCAACATCGCCGACGCGCTCGCCGAGGCGAAGGCGGTCAAAATCTCGTCCCGCCTGCCCGGCGTGACCGTGATCGGCGCCGATTCGACGCTTGCGCTCGACGATGGCGCGATGCTCGCGAAACCCGAAAGCCCCGAAGAGGCCGCCGATCATCTCCGCTGTATGGCGGGCACGCGGCACCGCCTGTTCAGTGCCGCAGTTGCCGCGCGCGACGGCGCGCCCATCTGGCGTGCGATCGGTGAGGCGAAGCTCTGGATGCGCCCCTTGTCGGACGCCTTCATCGCCGACTATGTCGCGCAAAACTGGGACAGCATCCGCTGGACCGTCGGCTGTTACGAAATCGAGGGAGCGGGCGTGCAATTGTTCGACCGGGTCGAAGGCGACCCCTGGACCATCACCGGCATACCGATGCTTCCTTTGCTGGCGTGGCTCCGCGCCACCGGGCTCGCCCCGTCATGAGCAATATTCCTTACGCCGAAGTCATTGGCGATCCGATCGCCCAGTCGAAATCGCCGCTGATCCACGGCTTCTGGCTCGACGCACTGGATATTCCGGGCGACTACCGCCGCGCGCATGTGAAACCCGACGAGCTTGGCGCCTATATCGAGAACCGCCGCGCCGATCCCGACTGGCGCGGCTGCAACGTCACGATGCCGCACAAGGGCGCGGTGATGGATCTCGTCGACGACCCCGGCGACATTCGCGGCACGATCGGCGCGATGAACACCGTCGTGCGCCAGCCCGACGGGTCGCTGATCGGCACCAATACCGATGCCGCGGGCTTTTATTCGCCGCTCGCCGAACTCGATCTCGAAGGCGCGCCCGTCGCGGTGGTCGGTGCCGGCGGGGCGGCGCGCGCGGTGCTGTTCGCGCTTGCCCGCGCCAATGTCGGCCCGGTGACGATCCTCAATCGCAGCCCGTTAAAGGCGATGGGCCTGCTCGCGACCTTCGGCCTCAAGGGCGATGTCGTGGCGCTCGACGCGCCGCTGCCGCCTGTGTCGCTGCTCGTCAATTCGAGCAGCCTCGGCATGGCGGGCCAGCCGCCGCTCGATCTCGACCTGTCGCCGCTTCCTGCCGACGCGATCGTCTACGACCTTGTCTATTCGCCGCTCCACACCGGGCTTCTCAAAGCCGCGGCGGCGCACGGGCTCGACACCGTCGACGGGCTCGACATGCTCATCGGTCAGGCTGCGCTCGCCTTTGAACTCTTCTTCGGCGCGTCCCCGCCCGAGGGCCGCGACGAGGAATTGCGCGCGCTGCTGGTGGCCGGATAATTATGAGATGATCTACCGCCCGCGCCCCGGCTCGCGGCTGCGCCGACCTTTCATCCTCGGACTCACCGGCTCGATCGGCATGGGCAAGTCGACCGCGGCGACGATGTTCGAACGCGAAGGCGTTCCTGTGTTCGACGCCGATGCCGAGGTGCACCGGCTGCAAGGTCCCGGCGGCGCGCTCGTTGCCGCGATCGAGGCACGCTTTCCCGGCACCACCGGCCCGAACGGCGTCGACCGCCAGAAACTCGGCGCGCGCGTGCTCGGCAACACCCATGAACTCGCTGCGCTCGAAGCGATCGTCCATCCGGCGGTCGGCAAGGCCCAGAAACGCTTCCTCGCCCGCCACCGGGCGCGCGATTTCGTCGTGCTCGACATTCCCTTGCTCTTCGAAAAGGGTGGCTGGCGCAAGGTCGGCGCGATCGCGGTCGTTTCGGCGCCCGCGTGGATACAGCGCAAGCGCGTAATGCGGCGCCCCGGCATGACGGCGGCGAAACTGAAGGCGATTCGCCGCCTTCAGGTTCCCGACCGGGTCAAGCGGTCGCGCGCCGATTTCATCATCGAAACGGGCCGCCCCAAAAGCGAGACGCACCGCCAAATTCGTTTCATCACCTCTTGTTTCCACGCCCGATAGGGTCCAGATTATCCATTCGATGCGCGAGATTATTTTCGATACCGAAACCACGGGTTTCGATCCCAGAAGCGGGGACAGGCTGGTCGAAATCGGATGTGTCGAGTTGGTCGACCGCCGCGAAACCGGCGTCACCTTTCACGCCTATTTCAATCCCGAGCGCGATATGCCCGCCGCCGCCGAAGCGGTGCACGGGCTCTCGATCCAGTTCCTCTCGGACAAGCCGCTGTTCGCGACGCGCGTCGACGAACTGATCGAATTTCTGGGCGACGCGCCGCTGGTCGCGCACAATGCCGCCTTCGACTTCGGCTTCGTCAACGCCGAACTCGCCCGCGCCGGCCGCCCCGCGCTCGACATGGCGCGCATGTGCTGCACCGTGCAGATGGCGCGCAAACTCCATCCGGGCGCGAAGCACAGCCTCGATGCGCTCTGCACGCGTTACGGCATCGATCGCAGCCACCGCGTCAAGCATGGCGCGCTGCTCGACGCCGAACTGCTCGCGCATCTCTATATCGAAATGACGGGCGGACGGCAGATCGGCCTCGGCCTCGCGTCGGCCGCTGTATCGGTGTCGCTCGATGTGGCGGCGCCCGCCGCGTCGCGCGGTCCCGACCGTCCCTTTCGCGAACCCCGTCCCCATATGGCGTCGGCCGCCGAACTCGCGCGGCACGCCGAATTTGTCGCAGGGCTGAACCAGCCGCTGTGGCTCGATACGGTGTAACGACTCTCCCATTGTCGTCGCACCGGCCAAGAAGGAGAAGAAAAATGGAAATCCGCGTCTCTGGCCACCAGATCGAAACCGGCGAAGCGCTCCAGGCGCATGTGTCGGACCGGATGAACGCGATTGCCGACAAATATTTCTCGCGCGCGATCGGGGCGCACGCGACCTTCGGGAAAGGTCCGCACGACAGTTTTCAATGCGACATCGTCGCGCATGTGATGCAGGGCCTCGTGCTCAAGGGGCACGGCCAGGCGCAGGACGCGCATGTCGCGTTCGAGGGGGCAGCCGAACGCATCGAAAAGCAGCTCAGGCGTTATATGCGGCGGTTGAAGGATCATAATAACGGCGTCGCGGCGCCGTCGCCGACGATCGACGAAATCGAGGATAATGCGGCCTACACCGTGTTCGACGCCGGCAGCGAAGAGGATGCGGGCGACGCGCCCGCGATCATCGCCGAAACGCGCGTCGACATTCCCAGCAGCAGCGTGTCCGACGCGGTGATGATGCTCGACCTTCGCAACACCAACGCGCTGCTCTTCGTCAACAGCAAGACGGGCACGCATAATATGGTCTATCGCCGCGACGACGGGACGATCGGCTGGGTTGAACCACGATAGGGCTGGATTTTCTCCGCCATCCGGCTTAAGGGCCGCGCCCAACGATGCCCGAAGCCGGGATGGCGGGGGGCCTGCCACGACAGATCCGCGACCGCTTGCCAGCCAAGTTCCTGGCGGCGGCCGGCGTTTAACAAGATTTGGCCAGACGATGAATCTTTCTTCCCTTCTCTATCCGGCGACCGTGCGCGCGCATGTTCAGCTCGATTCGAAAAAGGCACTTTTCCCCTTCGTCGGCGATCTCGCCAGCCGTTCGCTCGGCCTCGACGCCGGCGAAGTCAGCGAGGCTTTGCTCGAACGCGAGCGTCTGGGTTCGACGGGTTTCGGACGCGGGATCGCGCTGCCGCATGCCAAGATGGCCGACCTCGGCGGCGTGCGCGGCCTTTTCCTGCAACTGGCGAGGCCGATCGATTTCAACGCGGTCGACGGGCTTCCGGTCGACCTGCTTTTCGTCCTGCTCTCGCCGCTCGACGCCGGGGCCGACCATCTGAAAGCGCTCGCGGGCGTGTCGCGGATGCTACGCAACGAGGCGATCGCCGACCGGCTGCGCGGTGCAAAGAATGACGAGGCGCTCTACGCGCTGCTCGCCGACACCGAAACGCGTGACGCGGCGTAGGTTGATTCACTAACGTGGATTCGGCACCGGCCCGCTCCCCCACCCGGCCTCCCTACTTTAGTATCCTATGGGAGGCCGGGTGGGGGAGCGGGCCGGTGCCGCCTCGTTTCGGCTTTGCCGAAACAGACAATAGATTCCCATGACTCGCCTCAAAAGCCGCTTTCTCGTCGACCTGTTGATTCGCCGCGCCGAAGCCGCCGGGGGTTTCGCCGCAATTCTCGCCAAGGGCGACGACACGTCGGGAATCATTCTCGTCCAGTGCAGCGATCGCGGTGAGCCCGGCCCCCTGCTCGAACGGCGCTTCGGCCCCGACGGCCACTATATCTGGGAGGATGTCGGCCCGACCGACGCAAAAGATGGTGAATCGCGCACCAATTATCAGGAGCGGCGGCGAAGGGCCGATCCCGATCTGTGGATCATCGAACTGGATATCGCAGATGCGCCACGACTCGTCGCGGAGTGGGCCGCGTTAACTTGACTCTGTTGCGGCGCACAATAACTGGCGCCCATTCGATAACGCGTAGGTCGTTCCGCGGGTTGCATCGCCTTGGGCGAAGCTCCGGTAAAACGGTTCGGACACGCAGTCGGACGATGACCGCAGGCGATATTGGACCATAGTCCCCCGCCTGTTTTGAGAGGTTCGGTTCATCGGCCGCCCTTTTGACGGACACTATGAGTCGCATTTTGAACGTGGCCGGCATGGCTGCCGTCGGCATGACTGCCGCCTCCATGCTGCTTCTGGCGGAACCGGGCTTCGCAAGCGATCTTGCCGCCGACGCCAATATCCCCGCCATCATCCTCCCGGGCGCCGATGCGCCGGCGGTCGAGGAACAGGCGAATCTTCCGACCGAAATCGAAACTCCGGTCGAAGACGGTAAAACGATCGAGACCGAAACCGAAGCCGAGGCGAGCCCGGCGCCGGTGACCGCCGCTTCGCTGTCCGAACTCGTCGCCGCGACGCCCAAGCTGGCCGAAATCGATCCAGAACTTCGCTGCCTCGCCGGCGCGGTCTATTTCGAATCGCGCGGCGAATCGCTCCCCGGCCAGCTCGCGGTCGCGCATGTCGTGATCAATCGCGCCCAGTCGGGCCGCTTCCCCAAGAGCCTGTGCGGCGTCGTCCTTCAGAAAAGCCAGTTCAGCTTCGTGCGCGGCGGCCGGATGCCGGCGATCCGCCAGGGCGCCCAGTGGAACAACGCCGTCGCGATCGCCCAGATCGCGCGCGACGGCAGCTGGAAGAACCACGCCCCCGGCGCGCTCTTTTTCCACGCGCGCTACGTCTCGCCCGGCTGGCGCAAGACGCGCGTCGCGCAGATCGACAATCATATCTTCTATCGTTGATTGTCCGGGCGGGATGCGCAGGCATCCCGTTCATTGCCAAGCCATATTTACTGGCGCATGATGCCGGTATGACGCGTCATGTTTCTGCCGCCCTGCTCGCCGCAGCGGCGCTCGCTCTCGGCGGCTGTGCCACCGCGGTTCCACCGGTCGAAGTCACGCGCTTTCATACCAACGCGGCGCCAAGCTGGGCGCCGGGCACGCGCTACGCCATTGCGACCGCCCCGCTCGATGCGCCGGGGACGTTCGATGCTCCCCGGACACGGCCCCCGGGCGCGGCGATGCCCTCGCTCGAATGGAACAGCTACCGCGCCGCGGTCGACCAGCAGCTCCAGCGGCAGGGGCTGGTCCCCGCCGGATCGGGCGAACGCGCGCCGCTCCTCGTCCGCATATCCTTCGACCGCGCCGAACAGCTGCCCGAGGGCGGCCGCTCGCCCGTATCGGTCGGGGTCGGTGGTTCGACCGGCAGCTATGGTTCGGGCGTGGGTCTCGGCATCGGCATCAATCTCGGCGGCGGTCCGAAGCGGATGGCCGATCTCCAGCTGTTCGTCCGCATCGACAATGCCGCCACCGGGCAGGCGCTGTGGGAAGGCCGCGCGCTGACCGCGGTTCCGGTCAAGGCGCCGGCCAACCAGCCCAGCCTCGCCGCGGCGAAATTGGCCGAAGCCCTATTCAAGGACTTCCCCGGCGAATCGGGACGCACTATCAGCGTCAAATGACCATCAGCATCAACGCCGCTTTCGACAGCGGCAATATCGTCGTGGAAAATGTCGACGGCACGTCGGCGCGCCTTTCGATTCGCAAGGATCGCGAATCGGACTTTTTCCAGTGGTTCCACTTTCGCGTTGCGTGCAGCGTCGGCGACGCGCTCGAATTCGCGATCGCCGGGCTGGCCGAATCGGCCTACCCCGACGGCTGGCCGGGCTATGCCGCCTGCGCGAGCTACGACCGCGAAACCTGGTTCCGCCTCGAAACCAACTATGATGCCGGCACCCTGACCATCCGGCACACCGCCGAAAGCCCGCTCCTCTGGATCGCCTATTTCGCGCCTTACTCGATGGAACGCCACCACGACCTGATCGCCTCGGTTGCCGAGTGCGAGGGCGTGACCTACCGCTGCCTCGGCACCAGCCTCGAAGGCCAGCCGATCGACTGCCTCGAAATGGGTAGCGGCGACACGCAGGTCTGGCTTTATGCGCGCCAGCATCCGGGCGAATCGATGGCCGAATGGTGGATGGAAGGCGCGCTCGAAAAGCTCACCGACACGGCCGACCCGCACACGCGCTCGCTGCTCGGCAAATGCCGTTTCCACATCGTCCCGAACATGAACCCTGACGGCTCGCGCCGCGGCCATCTGCGCACCAACTATGCCGGGGTGAATCTCAACCGCGAATGGGACAATCCAACCGTCGAGCGCAGCCCCGAGGTGCTCGCCGTCCGCAATGCGATGGACGAAAGCGGCGTCGACTGGGCGATGGACGTCCATGGCGACGAGGCGATCCCCGCGGTCTTCCTCGCGGGTTTCGAAGGCATCCCGTCGCTGAAGAGCGAGCAGACCGAGAAATATAAGGCGTTCGAGGCGGCGCTCGCCGCGAACACGCCCGATTTCCAGGTCGACCTTGGCTATGAACAATCGGCGCCGGGCAAGGCGAATCTGTCGATGTCGACGACGCAGCTCGCCGAACGCTTCGGGGCCGTCACAATGACGCTCGAAATGCCGTTCAAGGACAATCGCGACCTGCCCGACCCCGAACGCGGCTGGTCGCCCGAACGATCGAAACTGCTCGCCCACGCCTGTCTCGCGACGCTGGACCAGATGTTGTGAGCGAAGCGGGCGGCGGCTGGCGGATCGTCGAGGACGATCTGTCGGGCGCCGCCATCCGCGCGCTGCTCGAGCAACATTTCGCGGGCATGCTTGCCAATTCGCCCGCCGAGAGCTGCCACTTCCTCGATTTCGACGGGCTGCGCGCGGGCGAGGTGACCTTCTGGTCGATCCACCGCGGCGATGACCTCGCGGGCTGCGGTGCCTTGAAGATGCTCGATGCGCGGCATGGCGAGATCAAGTCGATGCGCACCCACGACGCCTTCTTGCGGCAGGGCGTCGCCGCACGCATGCTCGCCCATATCATCGGCGAAGCGCGCAGCCGCGGTCTCGACCGCCTCAGTCTCGAAACCGGATCGGGTCCGGCTTTCGAACCCGCGCTTTCACTTTACGCGCGCCACGGTTTCGAAGAGTGCGAACCCTTCGCCGACTATAAGCCCGACCCGTTCAGCCGCTTCATGACGCGCGCGTTATAGCGAAACGAAAACGGGGCCCGGAAGGGACTCCGGACCCCGCGATTCGGTCAAGCCGGGAAGGCGGCGCTTACGCTGCCTTCTTGTCCTCGATCGCCGGCTGCGTGCCGCCGATCGCGATCTTGTGCGGCTTCATCGCCTCGGGCACTTCGCGCACCAGGTCGATCGTCAGCAGTCCGTCGGCGAGGTCGGCCTCGCTCACCCGCACGAAATCGGCGAGCTGGAAGCGGCGCTCGAACGCACGCGTCGCGATGCCGCTATAGAGCAATTGGCGCGCCTCGCCCTCGGCCACCGGCGCCTTGCGGCCGCTCACGGTCAGCATATTCTGCTGCGCGGTGATATCGATCTCGTCCGGTTTGAATCCCGCGACTGCCACGGTGATGCGGAAATGGTCGTCGGCGACCTTCTCGATGTCGAAGGGTGGATAATTTTCGGCGCCCGACCCGCCGGTTTCGAGGAAATCGAACAGCCGGTCGAACCCGACGGTCGAACGGCGATAGGGGGTCCAGTCAAAGCTGTTACGCATGGATCATTCCTTCCTTGTAAAGCGAAGCAAAGGGACCGCGGCGCGCGCCGCGATCGCCACCCGGCCCCGTATCGGCGGCCGGATGAGGCAAATCTGGGTGCAGCCGAAACCATTTCAAGAGGGGCGTTGGCCTTTGCGGAAAAGCCGCGCTAAAGGGCGGCACACCTCCTCCAGCGCAAGGACTTGAAATGCCCCAGCTCATCCTCATCCGTCACGGCCAGTCGCAGTGGAATCTCGAAAACCGCTTCACCGGCTGGTGGGATGTCGATGTCACCGAAAAGGGTGCGGCCGAAGCCTGGGCGGCGGGCGAACTGATGAAGACAAAGGGCGTCGCGCCCGACACCTGCTTCACCTCGCTCCAGACGCGCGCGATCAAGACGCTCAACCTCGCGCTCGAGGCGATGGGGCGCCTCTGGCTCCCCGTCACGAAGGACTGGCGCCTCAACGAACGCCATTACGGCGGCCTCACCGGGCTCGACAAGGCCGAGACCGCGGCGAAGCACGGCGACGAACAGGTCAAGATCTGGCGCCGCAGCTTCGACATCCCGCCGCCGCCGCTCGAGGCCGGATCGGAATGGGACCTGTCCACGGACCCGCGCTACGCCGGTATCGATATCCCGTCGGCCGAAAGCCTCAAGGATACGATCGAGCGCGTGCTTCCCTATTATGAAGCCGCGATCGTCCCCGAACTCGCGGCGGGAAAAACGGTGCTGATCTCGGCGCACGGCAACAGCCTCCGCGCGCTCGTCAAGCATCTCTCGGGCATTTCGGACGCCGACATCACCGGCCTCGAAATCCCGACCGGCCAGCCGATCGTCTACGACCTCGCCGACGATCTGACCGCGCGCGAGCGTTATTATCTCAGCGAGCGGTAATAACCGTCGCCCCCGCGAAGGCGGGGGCCGCTATCGATCCAGCGCAACAGTACCAGCCGACCTCGCTTGCGCGGGGACGCCGGGAAAACAATCAGTCGCGCAGCAGCTCGTTGATCCCGGTCTTGGCGCGCGTCTTGGCGTCGACGCGTTTGACGATGACGGCGCAATAAAGCGACGGCCCCGGCGTCCCGTCGGGCAGCGGCTTGCCCGACAGCGAACCCGGCACGACGACCGAATAAGCGGGAACCTCGCCCATGAAGACTTCGCCCGTCGCGCGGTCGACGATCTTGGTCGACGCGCCGAGATAGACGCCCATCGACAGCACCGCGCCCTCGCGTACGATCACGCCTTCGGCGACCTCGGCGCGTGCGCCGATGAAGGCGCCGTCCTCGATCACCACCGGCCCCGCCTGCAGCGGTTCGAGCACGCCGCCGATCCCCGCGCCGCCCGACAAATGGACGTTCGCGCCGATCTGCGCGCAGCTGCCGACCGTCGCCCAGGCGTCGACCATCGATCCCTCGCCGACATAGGCGCCGATGTTGACGAAGCTCGGCATCAGCACCGCGCCCTTGCTGATAAAGGCGCCGCGGCGGACGATCGATCCGGGGACCGCGCGAAAGCCCGCATCGCGAAAGCGGTTCTCGCCCCATCCCGCGAATTTCGACGGCACCTTGTCCCACCAGGTCGCGCCGCCGGCGCCGCCCTCGATGATCTCCATGTCGTTTAGGCGGAACGACAGCAGCACCGCCTTCTTCAGCCACTGGTTGACCTGCCACGTGCCGCCCGCATCCCGCTCGGCGACGCGGTAGCTGCCGTCGTCGAGCCCGGCGAGCGCGGCCTCGACCGCCTCGCGCACCGCGCCGGTCGTGGTCAGCCCCAGCGTGTCGCGCGCGTCCCACGCGGCTTCGATCGTGCTCTGCAGGTCGGTCGTCATGAAATTCCCCAAGGTGAAGGCAAGGTATCGAGCCAGTCGGCGATGTCGGTCGCGTGGAAATCGACATGGTCCGGCAGGTGGTCGCGATGGCCGCTTTCGCTGCCATTGTCCAGCCACACGGTCGTCATTCCCAGCCGCTTCGCCGGGGTCAGGTTGCGCGCCATATCCTCGACGAACAGGCTCTTCGCCGGATCGACGCCGAGGTGTGCGACCATCATATCATAAGCCGCCGCGTCGGGCTTGGGCGTATAGCGCGTGACGCGGATGTCGCAGATGCCGTCGAACAGGTCGGCGATCCCGCGCGCTTCTAGTACGCGCGCGGCATAATCGGCATCGGCGTTGGTGAAGACCAGCTTGCGCCCCGGCAGCCGCTCGAGCCCGGCGCGCAGCCGCGCGTCGACGCTCAGCCGGTCGAGCGCGATATCATGGACGTCGACCAGGAAATCCTCGGGATGCACGCCGTGGTGGCGCATCAGCCCCGCCATCGTCGTGCCATGATCGTGGAAATATTGCTTCTGCACCCGCCGCGCCTCGATCGAATCGACGTTCAAAAGCCGCATGATGAAGGCGCCCATGCGCTCATCGATCAGGTCGAACAGTTTCGCCGACGGCGCATAGAGCGTGTTGTCGAGATCGAAGATCCAGCTTTCGATATGGTCGAGCGCGGCGGGCATGATGGGGCGCATAAAGGCTGCGGTGGGTAGCGGCAAGACGCGGGGAAAAAACAGAGGTCAAAAGCCGTCGCCCCCGCGAAGGCGGGAGCCGGGAACCTGCAATTAACCGCATGACGCTACCCCTCGTGCGTCCGTCGCGCTAAAAGGCGGGCATCAGGACAAGGGGAACGGCGATGGCCGACGCGAACCGACTCAGCCGCATCCAGCGGATGGCTGGACGGTCTTTGCCCCTCTTGCTCGGGATCGTCGCACTATCGCTCGCGGGTTGCGGCGGCGGCGGCGCCCGCCCCTCACCCACCCCAGCACCTCCGCCCGCTCCCGCGCCGACACCCACGCCGACGCCCGCCCCCACTCCGCCGCCGACGGGCAATTTCAACACTACCGAAACGCGGATGTCCGACGGCGTCAATTTCCACCGCGCGATCACCGCCTATCAGGCAGGGGCTACCGGGCAGGGCATATTGGCGGGCGTCATCGACGACGGCATCGATCAGGACAGCCCGGAATTCGCCGGGCGCATTTCGTCTGCTTCGGCCGACCTCGCCGGATCGCGGGGAATCAACGGCGAAGGGACCCACGGCACCAATGTTGCACAGCTCCTGCTCGGCGCAAAGAATGACGCGGGCACCTTCGGCATCGCCTTCGACGCCAGCCTGCTCGTGCTGCGCGCCGACCGGCCGGGTAGCTGCGCTACCGAGGATCCGTCGAACGATGAAAGCGGCTGCCGCTATCCCGAAACGGCGATCGCCGCGGGGCTCGACCGTGCGGTCAGCGCGGGGGCGCGTGTCGTCAACATCTCGCTCGGCGGCGCGGATCCGCCCGGCGCGACGCTGCGCGCCGCCGTCTCGCGCGCGACCGCGGCGGGGATCATCGTCATCGTCGCGGCGGGCAACGACGGCGACACGAGTGCGAACGGCAACGATCCGAACAACCCCGATCGCTTTGCGCAGGGGCTGCGCGATGCCGGCGGCGGGCTCGTCGTGATCGCCGGGTCAGTCGACGACAGCGGCGCGATCTCGGCGTTCAGCAATCGCGCGGGCGGCTATGCGGGGTCCTATCTCTCCGCGCTGGGCGAGGGGGTGTGCTGCGCCTATGAAAATGGCGCGCTCAAGACCGAGGGCAATTTCGTCTTTGTCCTCAACGGCACCAGCTTCGCCGCCCCGCAGGTCGCGGGCGCGGTGGCGCTGATCGCAGAGGCCTTTCCCAATCTTTCGAGCCAGCAGATCGTCTCGCTTCTTTACCAGTCGGCCCGCGATGCCGGTGCCGCCGGCGCCGACGGCGTCTATGGTCAGGGTATCCTCGACATCGCGCGCGCCTTTCAGCCGATGGGGGCGACGGCGCTGACGGGGACTTCGACCGCCGTCGCGCTCGACGCGCCGCTCGGCGTCCTCGGCGGTCCGATGGGCGACGCGGGCGGCGCGGGCACGGTCGGGCTCGTCACCGACGGCTTCGGGCGTGCCTTTACCGTCGACTTCGGCGGATCGCTTGGCCTCCGCCGCCCCGATTTCAAGCTGTCGGGCGCGATCGGCGGCCTCGTCCGCCAGCAAAGCGCCGCCAGTTCTTCGCTCGCGCTGTCGCTCGTCACCGCGCCCGGCGCGGGCGGTACCGACGCGCTCGCCGGGCTGTCCTTCCACGATGCGCAGCGCGCGCGCACCCTTGCTGCCTCGGTGATGACGCGCCTCGACGCGCGGACGCGTATCGGCTTCGCGGCGGGGCGCGGCGCCGGCGGGCTGCTCGCGGGCGAGCGCGGCGAAAGCGGCTATGCGATGCTGATCGGCGACGCCGCGCACGAAGGGCTGGGCTTTGCCGCGAGCCCGGGCATCGGCACCGTTATACGATATAATATATTTGATAATCAATATTTTAGCGTCATACTGGAAAATGGCTGGGTCTCCGGCTCGCGCTGGCAGGATGACCCTCTCCTCCGCTACCGCTCGGGCCGCGACAGCCGCTACCAGCGCCTCGGCGCCGCGTGGGACGGCCGCTTCGGCCCCGTCCGCGCCGCGCTCGGCGCCAGCCGGCTCCGCGAATCGGACAGCCTCCTCGGCGCCCGTCTCGGCTCCGTCTTCGGCGCTGGCGGTGCGACCAGCGTCGTCGGCGACGCCAGCTTCACTCTCGATATGCGCGATGATTGGCAAATTGCCGCCGCCTGGCGCCAGATGTGGACCCGCCCCGATGCCCGTGGCCTCGTTGCGGGCGGCGCGCTTTGGTCGACCGCCTTCTCCTTCGACCTCGCCAAGACCCAACTGCTGCAAGCCGGCGACCGCGCCGTGCTCCGCTTCGCCCAGCCTTTGCGCGTCGCGCGCGGCGGCATCGACCTGATGCTCCCCATCGCGCACGACTATGCCAGCGGCCGGACCGATTTCGGCCGCCGCACCTATAATCTCGCGCCGACCGGGCGCGAACTGGTGGTCGAGGCGAGCTATGCGCTTTCGCTGTTCGGCGGCGACCTCATCGCCAACACATGGTGGCGCCGCGATCCCGGCCACATCGCCGCGATGCCCGACGACCACGGCGCGGCGCTTCGCTTTACGAAGGGCTTCTGATCGGCTTTAACGCCCCCCAATTCAAAACAGGGGATGCAAAAAATGAAGCCGCTTTACCTCCTTCCGCTTGCGCTGTTCGGCGCGGCGCTCGCCACGCCGCTCGCCGCGCAGGCGCCCGCGCGCACGGTCATCCATGCTGGCCATCTGCTCGCCGAACCCGGCAAGCCCGCGCGGGGCGCGTCGACGATCGTGGTCGAGGGCGGCAAGATTCTGAGCATCGCCGACGGCCACCAACCCGCCGAACCCGGCGCGACGTTGATCGATCTCAAGGACAAATATGTCCTCCCCGGTCTCATCGACAGTCATGTCCATTTGACGAGCGACGCGGGCGGCATCGCCGGCCAGCTCGAGGAAATCACGCTCAGCCCCGCCGCGCAGGCCTTCAACGCCGAGGTCAACGGTATGAAGACGCTGCGCGCGGGTTTCACCACCGTTCGCAACCTCGGCGACGGCGACGGGGCGACGCTGGCGCTTCGCGACGCGATCCTCGCGGGCAAGGTGCAGGGACCGCGCATCGTCGATGCCGGTGCCAGCATCTCGGGCAGCGCCGGACATATGGATGGCTCGCTCGGCTATCGCGACGAGCTTCGTCCGTTTTTCGCGGGCGCGGGCAATACCTGCAACGGCGCCGACGATTGCCGCCGCGCGGTGCGGCTCCAGATCGGGCGCGGCGCCGATGTGATCAAATTCGCCTCGACCGGGGGCGTGAACAGCCGCATCGGCGCGGGTCTCGGCAAACAGATGTTCGACGACGAGGCACGGGCGATCGTCGAAACCGCGCATCTTTTCGGCAAGAAGGTCGCGGTCCACGCGCACGGCGCCGACGGCATCCGCCTCGCGATCGACGCCGGCGCCGATTCGATCGAACATGGCACGATCCTCGACGATGCGACGATCGCGGCATGGGCGAAGTCGAAGACCTATTATGTCCCGACGCTCTCGACCGTGAACGGTTACAAGGAACGCCTCGCCGCCAATCCCGACACCTATGAACCCGATGTGCTGGCGAAGATCAAATGGCGCATCTCGATCACCGGCAAAAGCCTCGAAACGCTCGTGCCCAGGGGCGTGCGCATCGCCTTCGGCACCGACGCCGGCGTCTCGAAGCACGGCCGCAACGGCGATGAGTTCGAGCTGATGGTCCAGCACGGGATGACGCCGGTCGAAGCCTTGAAGGCGGCGACGGTCAATGCCGCCGACCTGCTCGGCCTCTCGGAACAGATCGGCACGATCGCACCCGGCAAGAGCGCCGACATCATCGCGGTGGCGAGCGACCCCGTCGCCGACGTGCGCATACTCAAGAAGGTCGATTTCGTGATGGCGCGCGGCGAGGTGATCGATTGATCACAGCGTGCGGCGCAGCGCCAGCCAATGGTCGAGTTTCGCATCGAATCCGATCGTATGCGCGGCGCTGCTCGACGGCAGATCGACCACCGCGACGCCCTCGACAGGCGGGAGCTGCTTCCGCCCGATCGCTGCGGCCTTGCCGCCGTTGAACGCGACCATGCGCAAATCGGGCAGCTTGGCGATCAACGCGGCGAGGTCATGGGCTTCGGCTTCGCGGATGTGGCTGTCGCTGCTCGTGTGCCGTTCGGCGCTGCGGATGACGTCCCACAGCCCGATCTTCGCTTCGCGCAGCGCGGTCAGCCTGTCGTTATAGGGCATGTTGGCAAGCCGCCGGCCCACCACTTCGCCCAGCAGACGCCAGAACTGGTTCGTCGGATGCGCATAATATTGCCGCGCGGCCAGCGAGCGGGCGCCCGGCAGGCTTCCCAATATCAGCAACCGCGTGTCAGGCGCGACTTGTGGGGCGAAGCTGGCGTGGCGGACGGCGGACATGATACTCGATAGCCCGCCCTCGCCCGCGTAACAATATTGCTCGCCTCTCGGTAGGCCCTCTTGACCATCGGGGGAATCGGGTCTAGGGGCGCGCTCGACCGAAAAGGGCGGTTTGCCGCCTCTTTCAGTTGCAACAGCGCTTGAACATTGCTGGCGCGGATGGAGCCTCCGGACGATCTTGTAGGTCTGCCGGGGTCTTTTGCTGTTATCAGGTCGGCCGTTTTCCGCCATTTTCGGCGGGTTGGGGTCGGAGCTTCATCCACCGCGGTACAGTAACCGTTCGCTTTGATGGGCGGACACAAAAAGGTGAAGCATTCATGCCCACGATCAACCAGCTGGTCCGCAAGGGCCGGACTCTCCAGAAGGTGAAGTCCAAGGTCCCGGCGATGGAAGCAAACCCGCAAAAGCGCGGCGTTTGCACTCGTGTCTATACGACGACCCCGAAAAAGCCGAACTCGGCACTCCGCAAGGTTGCGAAGGTCCGCCTGACCAACGCCCGCGAAGTCATCACCTACATTCCCGGCGAAGGCCACAACCTCCAGGAACACAGCGTCGTGCTGATCCGCGGCGGCCGTGTGCGCGACCTTCCCGGTGTGCGTTACCACGTCCTGCGCGGCGTGCTCGATACGCAGGGTGTGAAGGACCGCAAGCAGAGCCGTTCGAAGTACGGCGCGAAGCGTCCGAAGTAAGGACCGCTTTTTCGGCTATTTGATCATCCGTGAGCGCCCCGGCGCCCGGATGCTGTTGTAAAGGAATATCCCATGGCTCGTCGTCGTCGTCCTGAACGCCGCGAAATCCTGCCCGATCCCCGTTTCGGGGATGTCGTGCTGTCGAAATTCATGAACAGCGTCATGCTGGACGGGAAGAAGTCCGTCGCCGAAAGCATCGTCTACGGTGCGCTTGAGTCGGTCGAAGCCCGCGCGAAGAAGGAACCGCTCGGCGTGTTCCACGAAGCGCTGGCAAACATCCGCCCGAACATCGAAGTCCGCAGCCGCCGCGTCGGCGGTGCGACCTATCAGGTTCCGGTCGAAGTCCGCCCCGACCGCGCGCAGGCGCTCGCGATCCGCTGGCTGATCACCGCCGCGCGCAACCGCAGCGAGACCACGATGGCCGCTCGTCTCTCGGGCGAGCTGCTCGACGCGTCGAACAACCGCGGCAACGCGGTCAAGAAGCGCGAAGATACGCACCGTATGGCGGAAGCGAACCGCGCCTTCTCGCACTACCGCTGGTAATTTGCCGGGCGCCCCCCTGTCTGGGGGGCGTCTCGCAATCGCAACAAAACTTCCTATATCGGGGGCGGCTCCAAAGGCCTCCCCCCAAACCCAAGGAAAAGACCATGGCACGCAGCCATCCGCTCGAACGCTATCGCAATTTCGGTATCATGGCGCACATCGACGCCGGCAAGACCACGACGACCGAGCGCATCCTCTATTACACCGGCAAGTCCTACAAGATCGGCGAAGTCCATGACGGCGCCGCAACGATGGACTGGATGGAGCAGGAGCAAGAGCGCGGGATCACCATCACGTCGGCTGCCACCACCTGTCTGTGGAAGGCCGAAGAGGGCAACGGTCCCGAGCATCGCCTGAACATCATCGACACCCCCGGACACGTCGACTTCACGATCGAAGTCGAGCGCAGCTTGCGCGTCCTCGACGGCGCGGTCGCCGCGTTCGACGGCGTTGCCGGCGTCGAGCCGCAGTCGGAAACCGTGTGGCGCCAGGCGGACAAGTACAAGGTTCCGCGGATGTGCTTCATCAACAAGCTCGACCGTACCGGCGCCAATTTCTACTATTGCGTCCAGACGATCATCGATCGTCTCGGTGCGACCCCGGCTGTCCTCTATCTGCCCATCGGCGCGGAATCGGACTTCAAGGGCCTCGTCGACCTCGTGGGCGAACGCGCGATCATCTGGAAGGATGAAAGCCTCGGCGCCGAGTTCTTCTATGAGGATATCCCCGCCGACCTCGCCGACAAGGCGGCAGAATATCGTGAAAAGCTCGTCGAGCTCGCCGTCGAACAGGACGACGAGGCGATGGAAGCCTATCTCGAAGGCAATGTCCCCGACGTCGCGACGCTCAAGAAGCTGATCCGCAAGGGCACGCTGAACCAGTCGTTCGTCCCCGTGCTGTGCGGCTCGGCGTTCAAGAACAAGGGCGTACAGACGCTGCTCGACGCGGTCGTAGACTATCTGCCGTCGCCGCTCGACATCGAAGACGTCCAGGGCATCAACCCCGACACCGAGGAAGCCGATTCGCGCGCGACGTCGGATTCGGCGCCGCTGTCGATGCTCGCGTTCAAGATCATGAACGACCCGTTCGTCGGTTCGCTCACCTTCGCCCGCATCTATTCGGGCACCCTGACCAAGGGCAGCTATCTGAACTCGGTCAAGGACAAGAAGGAAAAGATTGGCCGTATGCTCCTGATGCACGCCAACTCGCGTGAAGACATCGAGGAAGCGTTTGCGGGCGACATCGTCGCGCTCGCCGGGCTCAAGGAAACCACCACCGGGGACACGCTCTGCGCCGCCAACGCGCCGATCATCCTCGAGCGGATGGAATTCCCCGAGCCGGTCATCGAGCTGTCGGTCGAACCCAAGACCAAGGCCGACCAGGAAAAGATGGGCATCGCCCTCAGCCGCCTGGCTGCCGAGGATCCCTCGTTCCGCGTCTCGACCGACCATGAATCGGGCCAGACGATCATCAAGGGCATGGGCGAGCTTCACCTCGACATCCTCGTCGATCGCATGAAGCGCGAGTTCAAGGTCGAGGCGAATGTCGGCGCGCCGCAGGTGGCGTATCGCGAATCGCTCGCGAAGCCGGTCGATGTCGACTACACCCACAAGAAGCAGTCGGGCGGCTCGGGTCAGTTCGGCCGCGTCAAGGTCAGCGTCGCGCCCGGCGAGCGCGGATCGGGCATCACCTTCGTCGACGAGATCAAGGGCGGTAACATTCCGCGCGAATATATCCCGTCGGTCGAAAAGGGCATGCGCGAATCGGCCGAAAACGGTCACATGATCGGCTTCCCGATCATCGACTTCGAAATCCGTCTGACCGACGGCGCCTATCACGACGTCGACTCGTCGGCGCTGGCGTTCGAAATCGCGGGCCGTGCGGCGATGCGCGAAGTGGCGGCGAAGGCCGGCATCAAGCTGCTCGAACCGGTGATGAAGGTTGAAGTCGTCACCCCCGAGGAGTTCATGGGCGACGTCATCGGCGACCTCAACAGCCGCCGTGGCCAGATCCAGGGCACCGACAGCCGGGGCAACGCCCAGGTGGTTGAAGCCATGGTTCCGCTTGCCAATATGTTCGGCTACGTCAACCAGCTGCGTTCCTTCACCCAGGGCCGCGCGCAATATTCCATGCAGTTCTCGCACTATGAAGAAGTGCCGAACAACGTGGCAGAAGAAGTGAAGGCCAAGATGGCCTGATAGGTCGACGCCGCGCGGGCTTGCACCGCGCGGCAAGACCCTCTAAGGGCGGCGCCTGATTCAGCAGGCTCGTCCAGGACTGATCAACGCAAACATCGAACAAGAAGGTTCAATATCATGGCCAAGGCTAAATTTGAGCGGACGAAGCCGCACTGCAACATCGGCACCATCGGTCACGTCGACCATGGCAAGACCTCGCTGACCGCAGCGATCACCAAGGTGCTTGCCGAAAACGTCGCGGGCAACGCCGCCGTCGACTTCGCGAACATCGACAAGGCTCCCGAAGAGCGCGAGCGCGGCATCACCATTTCGACCGCCCACGTCGAATATGAAACCGACGGCCGCCACTATGCGCACGTCGACTGCCCGGGCCACGCCGACTATGTTAAGAACATGATCACCGGTGCCGCCCAGATGGACGGCGCGATCCTCGTCGTGTCGGCCGCTGACGGCCCGATGCCGCAGACCAAGGAGCACATCCTGCTCGCGAAGCAGGTCGGCGTCCCGACCATGGTCGTGTTCCTCAACAAGGTCGACCAGCTCGACGATCCCGAACTGCTCGAACTCGTCGAGCTTGAAATCCGCGAAGAACTTTCGAAGCGCGACTTCGACGGCGACAATATTCCGATCATCGCCGGTTCGGCGCTCGCCGCGCTCGAAAGCCGCGACGACAACATCGGCAAGGACGCGATCCTGAAGCTGATGGCCGCCGTCGACGAATGGATCCCGCAGCCGGAACGTCCGCTCGACAAGCCCTTCCTGATGCCGATCGAAGACGTGTTCTCGATCTCGGGCCGCGGTACGGTTGTCACCGGCCGCGTCGAAACCGGCGTCGTCAAGGTGGGTGAAGAAGTCGAAATCGTCGGCATCAAGGACACCAAGAAGACCGTCGTCACCGGCGTCGAAATGTTCCGCAAGCTGCTCGACCAGGGCCAGGCCGGCGACAACATCGGTGCGCTGATCCGCGGCGTCGGCCGTGAAGAAGTCGAGCGTGGCCAGGTTCTGGCTAAGCCCGGCTCGATCACGCCGCACACCGAGTTCACCTCGGAAGTGTACGTCCTGTCGAAGGACGAAGGCGGTCGTCACACGCCGTTCTTCGCGAACTACCGTCCGCAGTTCTACTTCCGCACCACCGACGTCACCGGCGAGGTCATCCTCCCCGAGGGCACCGAGATGGTCATGCCGGGCGACAACGTCCAGCTGTCGGTCAAGCTGATCGCCCCGATCGCCATGGACCCGGGTCTGCGCTTCGCGATTCGCGAAGGCGGCCGCACCGTCGGCGCAGGGGTTGTGGCAACCGTCACAAAGTAATATAGGGCCGCGAGCCGCGCGATTCGGACTGATTCGCGCGGCTCGTAGCTTAAAGGTTTTTGATGGCCGATCCGGCTTCCTGAGCGGAAGTCGGAGCAGGCCATTTCGGCTCTTTCGCATCGTTAGACGGGATTCGACTGGAACAGTCATGGAAACGCAGAATATTCGCATTCGCCTGAAGGCCTTTGATCACCGCGTGCTCGATCAGGCCACCACCGACATTGCCGATACGGCACGTCGTACCGGAGCGCTTATTCGCGGCCCGATCCCGCTTCCGACGCGTATTGAAAAATTCACCGTGAACCGCGGTCCGCATGTCGACAAAAAGTCGCGCGAGCAGTTCGAGGTGCGCACCCACAAGCGGCTGCTCGACATCGTGCAGCCCACCCCGCAGACGGTCGACGCGCTGATGAAGCTCGACCTCGCCGCGGGCGTGAACGTCGAAATCAAGCTGGCCTAAGGTCAGCGAAGCCCCGGTGAAAACCGGGGTCTCTATCGGCAGGACACTTCGGTGCCTGCATCGTCCGGAACGATCCGGACCGACGATAGGGTGGATACCGCCGGTCGTTTCTTCGGAAGCATCAGACCGGGCTGCGTCCCCCGTCTCGCCGCTTCTCCTTCGGGATGGCGGCACCTCAGCCCGGACGGGGCGAAGCATCGAAATTTCGGGCTGGGAGGGTTCCATTGGGGCAACGCCTCAACGGGTCCCGCAAGCCGTGCGGAATGGTCCGCCCGGCCTCTGTTTAGGAGTATGGATCATGCGTACTGGCGTGATCGCGAAGAAAATGGGGATGACCCGCCTGTTTCAGGACGACGGCCGCCACGTGCCCGTCACCGTCCTGAGCCTCGAAGGCTGCCAGGTCGTCTCTGTGCGCGATAAAGAACGCGACGGCTATGTGGCCGTTCAACTCGGTGCTGGCTCGGCCAAGGCGAAGAACGTCGCCAAGCCGCAGCGCGGCGCCTACGGCAAGGCCGAGGTCGAGCCCAAGGCGAAGCTCGTCGAATTCCGCGTCGCCGACGACGCGACGCTCGACGTCGGCGCCGAACTGTCGGCCGACCACTTCGTCGCCGGCCAGATCGTCGACATCCAGGGCGTGACCCAGGGTAAGGGCTTTGCCGGTGCGATGAAGCGCTGGGGTTTCGGCGGTATGCGCGCGACCCACGGTGTTTCGATCAGCCACCGTGCGCATGGTTCGACCGGTAACCGCCAGGATCCGGGCCGCGTCTTCAAGAACAAGAAGATGGCCGGCCACATGGGCGCGCGCAATCGCACCCAGCAGAATCTCGAAATCGTCCGCACCGACGTCGAGCGCGGCCTTCTCTTCGTCAAGGGCTCGGTCCCTGGCTCGAAGGGCGGCTGGCTGCTCGTCCGCGATGCGGTGAAGCTGCCGCGCCACCCCGAAGCCCCCTATCCGGCGGGCATCAAGAGCGCGGCCAACAGCAACGAAGCCCCGGCTGACGCGCCGGTCGAAACGCCGGTCGAAGAAACCGTCGTCGACACCGCGGCGACCGACGGCGCACAGGAGTCCTGATCATGAAGGTCAAGGTTCAGACCCTCGACGGCAAGGCCGGCACCGACATCGATCTTAACGACGACGTCTTCGGTGTCGACGCGCGCGCCGACATCCTGCACCGCGTCGTCGCCTGGCAGCTCGAAAAGCGCCGTGGCCCGGCTCGCGCCGCCCGCGAACGCAGCGATGTGTCGCGCACCGGCAAGAAGTTCGGTCGCCAGAAGGGCGGCGGTACCGCCCGTCACGGCGATCGCAAGGCGCCGATCTTCATCGGCGGTGGCAAGGCGCACGGCCCGCGTGCCCGCACCTTCGGCCACTCGCTGAACAAGAAGATCCGCACCCTCGGCCTGAAGATGGCTTTGAGCGACAAGGCGAAGGGCGGCAAGCTCGTCGTTCTCGACACGCTCGAGCTCAAGGACGCGAAGACCAAGGCGCTCGCCGGCAAGCTCGGCAAGATGGACCTCGGCAATCGCGCGCTCTTCATCGACGGTGACGCGGTGCACGAAAGCTTCGCCATGGCCTCGGCCAACCTCATCGGTGTCGACGCGCTGCCCGCCATCGGTGCCAATGTCTATGACATCATCCGTGCCGACACGCTGGTCCTGACCCGCGCGGCGGTCGAAAAGCTGGAGGCCCGCTGCAATGGCTAAGGCAAAAACCATCGACGCGCGTCACTATGACGTGATCCTCGCTCCGGTGATCACCGAAAAGTCGACGCTGCTCAGCGAAAATGACGCGGTGGTGTTCAAGGTCGCGAACGACGCGACCAAGCCCGCCATCAAGGCCGCCGTCGAGGCGCTGTTCGATGTCAAGGTGCTCAGCGTGAACACGCTCGTCACCAAGGGCAAGACCAAGCGCTGGAAGGGCAAGCCCTACACCCGCAGCGACGTGAAGAAGGCGATCGTCCGCCTGGCCGAAGGCCAGTCGATCGACGTCACCACGGGCGTCTGATTGTAGGAAGAGGCAGAGAAAATGGCACTTAAATCCTATAATCCGACCAGCCCCGCGCAGCGCGGCCTGATCCTCGTCGACAAATCGTCGCTGTGGAAGGGCAAGCCTGTCAAGGCGCTGACCGAAGGCAAGCGCAAGACCGGTGGCCGCAACAACAAGGGCCATGTGACCTCGCGCGGTATCGCCGGCGGCCACAAGCAGAAGTACCGCTTCATCGACTTCAAGCGTCGCAAGTGGGACATGCCTGCCACCGTCGAGCGTCTGGAATATGACCCGAACCGCACGGCGTTCATCGCGCTCGTGAAATATGAAGACGGCGAACTTGCCTACATCCTCGCGCCGCAGCGCCTGGGTGTCGGTGACACGGTCGTCGCGGGCAAGAAGACCGACGTGAAGCCGGGTAATGCGATGGAATTGTCGCAGATGCCGGTCGGCACGATCGTCCACAATATCGAGATGAAGCCGGGCAAGGGCGGCCAGATCGCCCGTTCGGCGGGCACCTATGCGCAGGTCGTCGGTCGTGACCGCGGCCTCGTCATCGTGCGTCTCGGTTCGGGCGAACAGCGTTACATCCGCGGCGAGTGCATGGGCACGGTCGGTGCGGTGTCGAACCCCGACAACCAGAACACCAACCTGGGCAAGGCCGGCCGGGGCCGCTGGCTCGGCAAGCGTCCGCTGACTCGCGGTGTCGCGAAGAACCCGGTCGACCACCCGCACGGCGGCGGTGAAGGCCGCACCTCGGGTGGCCGTCATCCGGTGACCCCGTGGGGCAAGCCGACCAAGGGTGCTCGTACCCGTCACAACAAGTCGACCGACAAGATGATCATCCGGTCGCGTCACGCGAAGAAGAAGAGGTAAGCCATGGCTCGCTCGGTCTGGAAGGGTCCGTTCGTGGACCTCCATCTCCTCAAGAAAGCCGAAACGGCCCAGGACGGCGGCAGCTCTGCCCCGATCAAGACCTGGTCGCGCCGGTCCACCATCCTGCCGCAGTTCGTCGGGCTGACCTTCAACGTCTACAACGGCCGCAAGTTCGTGCCGGTGTCGGTCAATGAAGACATGGTCGGCATGAAGCTGGGTGAATTTGCGCCGACGCGCTTCTTCCCTGGCCACGCGGCCGACAAGAAGGGCAAACGCTAATGGGCAAGGAAAAGTCCCCCCGCCGCGTTGCGGATAACGAGGCGCTCTCGGTCGGCACGCAGATTCGCGGCTCGGCGCAGAAGCTGAACCTCGTTGCCGCGCTGATCCGCGGCCGCAAGGTCGAAGACGCGATGAACGTCCTCGCTTTCTCGAAGAAGGCGATGGCCGTCGATGTGCGCAAGGTTCTCGCCAGCGCCGTCGCCAACGCGGAAAACAACCACAACCTCGACGTCGACGCGCTCGTCGTCAAGGAAGCGAGCGTCGGCAAGTCGCTCTCGATGAAGCGCTGGCACGCGCGTGGCCGCGGCAAGTCGACCCGGATCGTCAAGCCGTTCAGCCGCATCCGCATCGTCGTGCGCGAACAGGAAGAAGAGGCGTAAGATGGGCCAGAAGAGCAATCCGATCGGCCTGCGCCTGCAGGTCAACCGCACCTGGGACAGCCGCTGGTTCGCCGAAGGCCAGGACTATGGCCGCATGCTTGTCGAGGATCTGAAGATCCGCAAGTTCGTGTTCAAGCACCTGCCGCAGGCCGCGATCTCGAAGGTCGTGATCGAGCGTCCGGCGAAGCTGTGCCGCGTGTCGATCTATGCCGCCCGCCCGGGCGTTATCATCGGCAAGAAGGGCGCGGACATCGAAAAGCTGCGCAAGAAGCTGGGCGAGATGACGGGCAGCGACGTGTCGCTGAACATCGTCGAGATCCGCAAGCCCGAAGTCGACGCCAAGCTCGTCGGTCAGGGCATTGCCGACCAGCTCGAACGCCGCGTCGCGTTCCGCCGCGCCATGAAGCGCGCCGTTCAGTCGGCGATGCGTCTTGGTGCCGAGGGCATCCGCATCAACTGCGCCGGCCGTCTCGGCGGCGCGGAAATCGCGCGCACCGAATGGTACCGCGAAGGCCGGGTGCCGCTGCACACGCTGCGCGCCAATGTCGACTATGCCGAGGCCGAAGCGCACACCGCTTACGGTGTCTGCGGCATCAAGGTCTGGATTTTCAAGGGCGAGATCCTTGGTCACGACCCGATGGCGACCGACCGTCTGATGCTTGACGCGCAGACGACCGGTGTCCGTCCGGCCCGTGAAGATCGCCGCTAAGGACTGCTGACATGCTGCAACCGAAAAAAACCAAGTTCCGCAAGGCCTTCAAGGGCCGCATCCATGGCAATGCCAAGGGCGGTACCAGCCTGAACTTCGGCTCCTACGGGCTGAAGGCGATGGAACCCGAGCGCATCACCGCGCGCCAGATCGAAGCGGCCCGCCGCGCGATCAGCCGTGCGATCAAGCGTCAGGGCCGTTTGTGGATCCGCATCTTCCCCGACGTCCCCGTGTCGTCGAAGCCTGCCGAAGTCCGCATGGGTAAGGGCAAGGGTTCGCCGGAATTCTGGGCCGCGCGCGTGAAGCCGGGCCGCATCCTGTTCGAACTCGACGGCGTCCCCGGCCCCGTGGCCGCGCTGGCGTTCGAACGCGCCGCGATGAAGCTGCCGATCAAGACGAAGGTTATCGCCCGTCTCGGCGACACTTCGCACCTGGAGGGTTAAGGACATGGCCAAGACCGAAGATTTCAAGGCCAAGACCGACGACCAGCTCGCCGAACAGCTTGGCGAACTGAAGCGCGAGGCGTTCAACCTCCGCTTCCAGGCGGCCACCGGCCAGCTTGAAAAGGCCTCGCGCGTCAAGGAAGTGCGGCGCTCGATCGCCCGCATCAAGACGCAGCAGACCGAGCGCGCGCGCTCGGCCGCGAAGTAAGGAGACTATCGATGCCGAAGCGCATTCTGACCGGCACGGTGGTGTCCGACAAGGGCGACAAGACCGTCGTGGTGAAGGTCGAACGGAAGGTGAAACACCCTCTGTACGGCAAGATCATCCGCCGCTCGAAAAAGTATCACGCCCACGATGAGGACAATGCCATCAAGGCTGGCGAAACCGTCCGAATCGAGGAAACGAAGCCGATTTCGAAGCTGAAGACCTGGAAGGTACTCGACAAGGTCGACACCCACAGCAAGCCCAAGGGTGCCGCTCCGGCTGCTCCCGCCGCGGCCGAAGGCTAAAGAGTTTCACGGAACCGCCGGGGCATCCCGGTAGGCCAAGGAAGAAGGAAGTGCATCGATGATTCAGATGCAGTCACAATTGGAAGTCGCCGACAACAGCGGCGCGAAGCGCGTCCAGTGCATCAAGGTGCTCGGCGGCTCGAAGCGTCGTACCGCCGGCGTCGGCGACGTGATCGTCGTGTCGATCAAGGAAGCGCAGCCGCGCGGCAAGGTGAAGAAGGGCGACGTGCATCGCGCCGTCATCGTCCGCACCGCGAAGGATGTGCGCCGCGCCGATGGCTCGGTGATCCGTTTCGACAGCAACGCCGCCGTGCTCGTCAACAAGAACGAGGAGCCGATCGGCACCCGTATCTTCGGCCCCGTCGTCCGCGAACTGCGCGGCCGCGGCTATATGAAGATCATCAGCCTGGCGCCGGAGGTGCTCTGACCATGGCGAACAAGATCAAGAAGGGCGACACGGTTGTCATCCTGTCCGGAAAGGACAAGGGCAAGACCGGCGAAGTGACGCAGAGCCTGCCGAAAGACGGCAAGGTCGTCGTCGCGGGCGTCAACGTCATCACGCGCCACCGCAAGCCGAGCCAGACCAACCCGCAGGGCGGTCTGGAACGCAAGGAAGCGCCGCTGTTCGCAAGCAAGGTTGCGCTCGCCGATCCCAAGACCGGCAAGCCGACGCGCGTTTGTTTTGAAACCAAGGACGGCAAGAAGGTCCGCGTGGCCGTGAAGTCCGGGGAGACGATCAATGGCTGACAATTACACCCCGCGCATGCGCAAGCGCTATGACGATGTGATCGTCAAGGCGATGACCGAGAAGTTCGGTTACAAGAACGCGATGGAAGTGCCGAAGATCGAAAAGATCACGCTCAACATGGGCGTCGGCGAAGCCACGCAGGACAAGAAGAAGGTCGAAGCGGCCGCTGCCGAGATGGAACTCATCGCCGGCCAGAAGCCCGTCGTGACCAAGGCGAAGAAGTCGATCGCCCAGTTCAAGCTGCGCGAAGGCATGCCGATCGGCTGCAAGGTCACCCTGCGCCGCGAACGTATGTATGAATTCCTCGATCGCCTGATCACGATCGCGATGCCGCGCATCCGCGACTTCCGCGGCGTGTCGGCGACCAGCTTCGACGGCCGTGGCAACTATGCCATGGGCCTGAAAGAGCAGATCATCTTCCCCGAGATCAACTATGACCGCATCGACCAGGTGCGCGGCATGGACGTGATCGTCACCACCACCGCCCGGACGGACGAAGAAGCCCGCGAACTGCTCAAGCTGTTCGGCTTCCCCTTCCCGATCGAAGCGCAGGAAAAGGAAGCCGCCTGATCCCCGCAAGGGACCAGGCAGGCTCTTTCAAGAAGGAAAGAGAACTTAAGTCATGGCGAAACTGAGTTCGGTAAACAAGAACGAGCGTCGCAAGCAGCTGGTGAAGAAATATGCCGGCCGTTACGCGAAGCTGAAGGCGATTGCGGCGGACACGTCGCTCGACGATGGCGAGCGTCTGATCGCGCGCCTCAAGATGGCGGAAATCCCGCGCAACGGCAACCCGACCCGCATCCGCAACCGGTGCGAGCTGACGGGCCGCCCGCGCGCCTATTATCGCAAATTCCGGCTGTGCCGTATCCAGCTCCGCGATCTGGCCAACAAGGGCCTGATCCCCGGTGTTGTGAAGTCGAGCTGGTAAGGGACTGACAAGATGGCAATGACCGATCCCCTGGGTGATATGCTCACCCGCATCCGCAACGGCCAGCAGGCGAAGAAGGACAGCGTCCTGACTCCCGCCTCGACCCTGCGCGTCCGCGTTCTCGATGTTCTCCAGCGCGAAGGCTATATCCGCGGCTACAGCGAAGAAGCGCTGGGTGCCAAGGGCCAGCACAAGGGCATTCGCATCGAGCTTAAATATTTCGAAGGCCAGCCGGCGATCCGCCACGTGGCCCGCGTCTCGAAGCCGGGCCGTCGCATCTATTCGGGCTCGAAAGAGCTGCCGATCGTGCGCAACGGCCTTGGCATCACCATCGTGTCGACCCCGCGCGGCGTTCTCTCGGACGCCGAAGCCCGCGAGCATAATGTCGGCGGCGAAGTGCTGGCGGAGGTGTTCTGATGTCGCGCATTGGTAAAAAGGCAGTAGCGATCCCCGGCGGTGTCACCGCTGCGATCGACGGCGGCCAGCTGTCGGTCAAGGGTCCGAAGGGCACGCTCGCGATGCCGCTGTCCGACCTCATCAAATATGAAGTCGGCGAAGGCAGCATCTCGGTGCAGCCCGCGAACGACACCCGCGAAGCACGCGCCTTCTGGGGCATGCAGCGCACGCTGGTCCAGAACCTGATCACGGGCGTGACCGAAGGCTTCACCAAGGTGCTCGAAATCACCGGTGTCGGCTATCGCGCCAACGCACAGGGCAAGAATCTGAAGCTGCAGCTCGGCTACAGCCACGATGTCGATTTCGCGGTGCCCGAAGGCATCGAGATCAAGACGCCGGACAATACGACGATCGAGATCAACGGCATCGACAAGCAGAAGGTCGGCCAGGTCGCGGCGGAAATCCGCCGTTGGCGCAAGCCCGAACCCTATAAGGGCAAGGGCATCAAATATCGCGGCGAGTACATCTTCCGCAAAGAAGGCAAGAAGAAGTAAGCCATGGCACATCTTACCCCTTTCCAGAAACGCCGTCAGCGCGTTCGTACCGCCCTCCGTCAGCGCGCCGCTGGCCGTGCCCGCCTTTCGGTGCACCGTTCGGGCCGTCACATCTATGCGCAGCTCATCGATGACGCTGCCGGGCAGACGCTGGCTTCGGCCTCGACGCTCGACAAGGATGTTCGCGGCAAGACCGGCGCTACCACGGCGGCGGCTGCCGACGTCGGCAAGCGCCTCGCCGCTGCCGCCAAGAAGGCGGGCGTGACGCAGGTCGTGTTCGACCGTGGCGGCTTCCTGTTCCACGGGCGCATCAAGGCGCTGGCCGACGCGGCTCGCGAAGGCGGATTGGAGTTCTAATCATGGCAGACGAAATTCAGAACGCCGAAGGCGCCGCCCCCGAGGCGACGACCCCGACCGAAGGCCAGGCTCCGCGCCGCGGCCGTGGCGGCGGCCGCGATGGCGGTCGTGGTGGACGTGACGGTGGCCGTGGCCGCCGCGACGATCGCCGCCCGCGCGACGAGGATGGCGGCGAAGAGCTGATTGAAAAGCTCGTCCACATCAACCGCGTTTCGAAGACCGTGAAGGGCGGCAAGCGCTTCGGTTTCGCCGCGCTCGTCGTCGTCGGCGACGGCAAGGGCCGCGCCGGTTTCGGCCATGGCAAGGCGCGCGAAGTGCCCGAAGCCATTTCGAAGGCGACCGCTGCCGCGAAGAAGGCGATGATCCGCGTTCCGCTGCGCGACGGCCGCACGCTGCACCATGACGGTCGCGGTGTGTTCGGCGCGGGCAATGTGACGCTGCGTTCGGCGCCCGCCGGTACCGGTATCATCGCCGGTGGCCCGATGCGCGCTGTGTTCGAATCGCTGGGCGTTGCCGATGTGGTGACCAAGTCGGTCGGCACCTCGAACCCCTATAACATGATCCGCGCGACCTTTGAGGCGCTCGGTGAACAGACCAGCCCGAAGTCGGTCGCGCAGCGTCGCGGCAAGAAGGTTTCGGACCTGATCAAGCGTGGCGGCGCGTCCGACCGCGCAGCCGAGGCGGAAGCCGCGGCGGTGACGGAGTAAGACCATGGCCGACAAGAAGATCAAGATCCGCCAGATCGGTTCGCCGATCCGTCGTCCCAAGAGCCAGCGTGCGATCCTGACCGGCCTCGGCCTGGGCAAGATGCACCGCGAGGTCGAACTGGTCGACACCCCGGAAGTGCGCGGCATGATCCGCAAGCTTCCACACATGGTGGAAGTCGTCGAGGGCTGAAGCCGGTGAAACTCTATCGCCTGTTGACCGGTCCCGACGACAGCGCCTTTTGCGCGCGGGTCGAGGGACTGCTCAACCGGGGATGGCAGCTTCACGGCAGCCCCTCGATTACCAGTGTCGATGGCCGCGGCTATGTCGCCCAGGCCATCGTGATGGAAAAGGCTGGGCCCTATCCCGGCTTTCAGCCGTCGAGTGAAATCGAACCGGACTGAAGCGTTTCGGTCCATAGCGCGAACACAGCGAAAGCGAGTGCAACATGACTATCAAGCTTAACGAACTTCGTGACAACAACGGCGCCCGCAAGGGCCGCATGCGCGTCGGACGCGGCATCGGCTCGGGCAAGGGCAAGACCGCCGGCCGCGGCCAGAAGGGCCAGAAGGCGCGCAGCGGCGTCGCGATCAACGGCTTCGAGGGCGGCCAGATGCCGCTCCACATGCGCATCCCGAAGCGCGGCTTCAACAACATCTTCGCGAAGGACTTCGCGATCGTGAATCTGGGCCAGATCCAGAAGCTGATCGACGAAAAGAAGCTCGACGCCAAGAAGACCGTCGATCACGCCGCGCTCAAGGCCGCTGGCGTCGCGCGCGGCGGCAAGGACGGCGTTCGCCTCCTCGCCAAGGGCGAACTCACCGCGAAAGTCAACTTCGCCGTTGCCGGCGCGTCGAAGGGCGCGATCGAAGCGGTCGAAAAGGCCGGCGGCAAGGTCGAGTTGCCCGCAGCTCCGGCCGAAGCCAAGGCGGAATAATCTGGCAAAGGGGCGGCTCGGGATACGGGCCGCCCCTTCGTCGTTTGGCGATCTGATACTTCCCGTTCGATACGAACGGATGACGCAGCCGGTATCGACGAGCTGCGTTGCAAAATAGGCCTTTCCCCTTGCGCTTCGCGACCGCCGAACGCACATAGGCGCCGGGTCGCGGGGGGCGCGGCCCGGACTATCCGAGGAAAACACCCATGGCCTCTCGCGCCGACCAGCTTGCATCCAACCTCAATTTCTCGAAGTTCGGTCAGGCGACCGAACTCAAGAACCGCATCTGGTTCACGATCGGCGCGCTGATCGTCTTCCGTTTCCTGTCGTTCGTGCCGCTTCCGGGCGTCGATCCGGTCGCGCTGTCGAACCTCTATTCGCAGGCGGCCTCGGGCGGCGTCCTCGATATCTTCAACACCTTCTCGGGCGGCAGCCTCGAGCGCATGAGCATCATCGCGCTCGGCGTCATGCCCTATATCACCGCATCGATCGTCGTGCAGCTGGCGGCGGCCTTGTCGCCGAGTCTCGCCGCGCTCAAGAAAGAGGGCGAGAGCGGGCGCAAGAAGCTCAACCAATATACGCGCTACGGCACCGTCGCGCTGACCGCGATCCAGGGCTATTTCATCGCCGTCGGGCTTGAAACGCTCGGCGCGAGCCAGGGCATCGCCGCGGTCGTAGACCCCGGCATGATGTTCCGCGTCGGCGCGGTCATTTCGATCGTCGGCGGCACGCTCTTCCTGATGTGGCTCGGCGAGCAGATTACCAGCCGTGGCATCGGCAACGGCGTCTCGCTGATCATCATGGCGGGCATTCTCGCGCAGTTGCCGCGCAGCTTCGCGCAGATGTTCACGCAGGTCCGCGAAGGCTCGATGGGCGGCGGCACGATCATCGCCGTCATCGGCGGCGCGATCGTGATCATCGCCTTCATCAGCTTCATGGAACGCGCGCAGCGCCGCGTGCTGGTCCAGTATCCGAAGCGGGCGACGCAGCGCGGCGTGATGCAGGCCGACCGCAGCCACCTGCCCTTGAAGGTCAACACCGCCGGCGTCATCCCGCCGATCTTCGCCTCGTCGCTGCTGCTGATGCCGCTGACGGTGACGCAGATGATGGGCCAGAACGTCCAGGGCGACACCGCGACCGGCGATTTCCTGATCACGCTCAACCAGTATCTCGCGCACGGCCAGCCGCTCTATATGGCGCTCTATGCCGCGGGCATCATCTTCTTCTGCTTCTTCTACGTCGCGGTGGTCTTCAATCCTGAGGAAACCGCCGACAATCTGAAGAAGCAGAACGGTTTCATCCCCGGCATCCGCCCGGGCAAAAATACGGCGACCTATCTCGACTTCGTGCTGACTCGCATCACCGTGCTCGGTGCGGCCTATCTGGCGGCGATCTGTCTGATCCCCGAATATTTCATCGCCGGATCGGGCCTCCCCTTCCAGCTCGGCGGCACCAGCCTGCTGATCATCGTGAACGTCACGATCGATACGATCAGCCAGATCCAGAGCCACATGCTCGCGCATCAATATGGCGACCTGATCAAGAAGGCCAAATTGAAAGGCGGCGTTGCGCGGCGCTAAGGCGCCCGCTACGGCACTCGCGACACGGTAGGGCAAACAGGGGTCCCCATGACGCTGAATATCATTCTGCTTGGTCCGCCGGGAGCGGGCAAGGGTACGCAGGCTTCGCGGCTCGAGGACGAGCATGGCATGGTCCAGCTCTCCACGGGCGACATGCTGCGCGCCGCGGTCAAGGCGGGAACGCCGATCGGCCTCCAGGCCAAGGCGGTGATGGACGCGGGCGAACTCGTCTCCGACGCGATCGTCTCGGGCCTCATCGGCGAGCGGCTCGACGAGCTCGGCCCCGACGTCTCGGTGATCTTCGACGGCTATCCGCGCACCGCGGCGCAGGCCGACGCGCTCGACACCATCCTCTCGGACCGGGGCCGCAAGCTCGACCATGTGATCGAACTGCGGGTCGAGGAAGACGCGCTCGTCGACCGCATCACCGGCCGCTTCAGCTGCGCCAAGTGCGGTGCAGGCTATCACGACCGCTACAAGCTCCCCAAGGTGGAGAATGTTTGCGACGTTTGCGGCAGCGACGAATTCAAGCGCCGTCCCGACGACAATGAGGAAACGGTGCGCACGCGCATGGCCGAATATCGCGCCAAGACCGCGCCGATCCTGCCGATCTACGAGGCGCGCGGCATCGTCACCCATGTCGACGGCATGGCGCCGATCGACCAGGTCAACGACGCGATCGAAACGGTCCTGGCAACCGCTGGCTAGCCAGCGTCCCCCGCGCCGGTTATTGAGGCGTCAAGGGGGATAGGGCTGATGAGGATTTCGCGATTTTCGACCGGCGCGGCGTTCGTCGCCGCGTTCGCTGTCGCCCCGGCGGCAAGCGCCAAGATCATCGATCAGGGCGAGATCGGCTTCACCGTCGCGCACACCGCGCAAGTTGCCGCGACTCCCGCCGACGTCTGGAAAATGCTCCGCATGCCGCAAAGCTGGTGGTCGAAGGAGCATAGCTGGTCGGGCGACGCCGCCAATTTCTGGCTCGATTCGCAGGCCGGCGGCTGCTTCTGCGAAAAGCTGCCCGACGCCGGATCGGGCGTCGGCAGCGTCCAGCACGCGCGCATCGTCTTTGCCAAGCCGAACGAGATGCTCCGCCTGTCGGGCGCCTTCGGCCCGCTGCAGGGCGAAGCGCTCGCCGGCACGCTGACGATCCAGATCAAGGAAACGCCGACGGGCAGCGCGCTGCGCTTCGATTATGTCGTCGGCGGCTATATGCGCTTCAAGGTCGCCGACATCGCACCCGCGGTCGACAAGGTGATCGGCGAGCAATTGCTCGGCCTCGCCAATGTGCTCGGCGGGCCGCTGCCACCGACGCGCGACGAAAAGGCTGCCGAAACGCCGAAGGAAGAAGCGCCCGCCGCGAAGGATGAGCCCGGGCTCGACGCCGCGGTCGCCGACCTGGTCGAGGAAGAGGCGAAACCCGCGCCCGACGAAGGTCGCTAGGCGCCGGGCTTGCCGCGCAGTTTGGCGAGCGCGGCGAACGGCCCCGCGGCCTCTTCGCTGAGCACGCCCTTTTCGGCAAGGATGCGGTCGGCGTCGGGGTGGCGTGGAAAAGGATTTAGCGCGAGCGAAAGCGTCTGCACCGCGGCCTCGCCCAAATCGATCCGGTCGCCCTCGAGCGGCAGCAGGTCGAGATCCTCGCTGCCGATCTCGATTTCTTCCTCCTCGCTTGCAGGCGCATCGACGTCGCGCAGGAAGCGCAGGTCGAACGGCTCGACGATCGTCGCAGAGACGGGCAGGTCGGTCGCGGCGCACGCCTGTACGACGTCGGCGCTCACCTCGCCCTTCGCGGCAATTCCGCCCGCGATCGCACGAACCTCGGCGGTGAGGACAAAGCGATCGAGCGCGAGCAGACCGAGCCGGCGGGCGATCGCAGCGCGCGCGCCGGTGTCGGCTTCGACTGCAATGGCGCGGCCGTGCGCCGCGTCGGCCAGCGTCACGATCAGCGAAAATTCGGGCAGCGAGAATTCGGCCGCGGTCACGCCCGCGCTCCGTCCAGCCGGGAGGCGACGACCAGATCGGACACCGGCGTAGCCGCGAGCTCCGCGCGGAGTGCCGCGACCTCGGTCATCACATGCGCCAGCCCCGCTTCGGGGGGGGCGTTGCCGCGCCACAGGTTGCGGACCAGCGCCTCGCGCAATTCGGCCGAGCCGTCCGCGGCACGATAGGCGCCGAGCCGCCCGCCGAGCGCGCTCATCATCCGTCCGACCTGCTTGCCGACGACCATGTCGCCGAACCCGATCTGGCGCATCTGCCCGTCCATGTCGTTCACGAACAATTCGGTGAGCTGGACGCCGGCAAGTCCCTGTCCGGGGTCCTCGTCGATCCGGTGCAGCACGAGCGAAAGCACGAGGCTGATCATGTCGAAGCGGCCGTCGAGCGTGTCAGGCACCGCCCCCATCGCATACCAGTGCGGCGCGCGCGCGGTGGTGACGACGGCATCCCATAGCGGGCGGCGCGCCTCGCGCGGATCGGGCTCGGATTTGAAGAGTTTGCGGAGCGAAGAAAACATGGCGCAACGCTTAGGCCGAATCATGTCGGCGGAAAAGGGGCCTGAGTCAGCTTGGCGCAAGCTTTGCCGCGGCATAAGCCGCTTGTGCGCGCCGACCGCTTGCGGTTAAGAGGCGCGATTGCCAGCGCCCGACACGAGCGGCGCAACGGAGATATGTTGATGCCGACCCATGACCCGAAGCTTCCTGTCCGCCCCGCGCGTCTGATCGTCGCCGGGCTGGCGCTCGCGTTGACCGTTGGCGGCTGCGCGCAGCTCAAGGGGCGGCAGGGCTATGTTGCCGATCCGGCGCTGACCCAGGCGATCACCCCCGGCGTCGACAATCGCGAGTCGGTCGAAAAGACGCTCGGCCGTCCGACCTTCGTCGGACAGTTCGGAACCGACGAATATTATTATGTTTCGCGCGAAACGCGCCAGCTCGCCTTTGCGCGGCCCCGCCCCGTCGACCAGCAGGTGCTGCGCGTCCGCTTCGATGCGGCGGGTAACGTCGCCGCGGTCGATCGCACCGGGCTCGAACTGGTGAACAAGATCAGCCCCAACGGCGACAAGACGCCGACGCTGGGCCGCG
This sequence comes from Sphingopyxis sp. PAMC25046, assembly GCF_004795895.1. Classification (NCBI taxonomy): domain Bacteria; kingdom Pseudomonadati; phylum Pseudomonadota; class Alphaproteobacteria; order Sphingomonadales; family Sphingopyxidaceae; genus Sphingopyxis; species Sphingopyxis sp. PAMC25046. The sequence continues at coordinate 4,371,416 of NZ_CP039250.1, read as the reverse complement.
AACGCAGCTTCTTCGAAGACATCTTCGGCAATATCGGCGCGGTCGGCGCGCCGGGCGCGGGCGCGCCCGGCGGGCGGTAATTTTTGATACTTCAGCAAAGCTGAAGCGTAGCGGCCCGGCCTGCTCCCGACCCGGCCGCCGTTAGTTTACTGTCGTTGGGGAGGCCGGGTGGGCAGGCCGGTGCCGCATTCGGCGTTAGCCGGACTATTGTGCGATTCCGCCCGCCGCGAGCACGGCCAAGGTAACGAGGTCCGACGCGGTCGACGCCATCGTCGCGACCTGCACCGGATTCTCCATGCCCACGAGCATCGGACCGATTACAGCACCGCCGCCGAGTTCGCGCAGCAGCTTTGCCGACAGGTTCGCCGACTGCAGCCCCGGCATGACCAGCACATTCGCGGGCCCCGACAGGCGGCAGAAGGGATAATTCTTCATCACCTTCTCGTTCAATGCGACATCGGGCGCCATTTCGCCTTCATATTCGAAGGCCGGTTTCCGCCGGTCGAGGATCGCCACCGCCTCGCGGATGCTCTCGAGCCAGCTCCCTTCGGGATTGCCGAAAGTCGAATAGGAGAGGAACGCGACGCGCGGTTCGTGGCCCATGCGCCGGGCGACCTGCGCGGTCCGTTCGGCGATGTCGGCGAGCATCTCGGCGGTCGGCCGTTCGTTGACCGTCGTGTCGGCCATGAAGATCGTGTGATGCTGGTCGACGAGGACGTGGATGCCGAACGGCGTCTTGCCCTCGGCATGGTCGATCACGCGCCTTATCTCGCGCATCGATTGCGAATAGGTCCGCGTCGTGCCGGTGATCATCGCATCGCCGAGCCCCATCTTGAGCAGCAGCGAGCCGAAGATATTGCGGTCGCGGTTAACCATGCGCTCGACGTCGCGGCGAAGATATCCGCGCCGCTGCAGCCGCTCGTAGAGCATGTCGACCATCTGCGGCACATGGGGCGAATTGACGCTGTTGTGAACCTCGAAGCTTTCGGCGTCGGCGACGCCCATCGCGCGCAATTTGTCGTGCAGCCCCTCGCGCCCGACGAGCACCGGAATGCCGTAACCGCCGTCGCGGAACTGAATCGCGGCGCGCAGCACCACCTCTTCTTCGCCTTCGGCAAAGACGACGCGTTTCGGATTGTTGCGCGCGGCTTCATAGGCAAGCGTGAGGACCGAGGTCGTCGGGTTGAGCCGGGCGCGCAGCCGGGTGCGATAGTCGTCGAGATTCGCGATCGGCCGCTGCGCGACGCCGGTATCCATAGCAGCCTTGGCGACTGCGGCGGGAACGATTTCCATCAAACGCGGGTCGAAGGGCGAGGGGATGATATATTCGGGGCCGAAGCTCGACGCGCGCCCTCCGTAAGCCGCGGCGACTTCCTCGGGCACCTGCTGGCGTGCGAGATCGGCGATAGCGTAGGCCGCCGCGATCTTCATCTCCTCGTTGATCGCGGTCGCATGGACGTCGAGCGCGCCGCGGAAGATGAAGGGGAAACAGAGGACGTTGTTGACCTGATTCGGATAATCCGAGCGCCCGGTTGCGATGATCGCGTCGGGCCTTGCCGCGCGCGCGTCGGGCGGCGAGATTTCGGGATCGGGGTTCGCCATCGCGAAGATGATCGGCGCCGGCGCCATGTCCTTGACCATTTCGGGCTTGAGCGCGCCGGCCGCCGAAAGCCCGAGGAACACGTCGGCGCCCACCAGTGCTTCGGTCAGGTCGCGTGCTTCGGTGGGCACAGCATGCGCCGACTTCCACTGGTCCATGCCGTCGGTGCGGCCTTGGTAAATCGTGCCCTTGCGGTCGCACATGATCACATTTTCATGTTTGACGCCCATCGCCTTGATCAGTTCGGTACACGCGATCGCGGCGGCGCCCGCGCCGTTGACGACGACCTTCACCGTCGAAAGGTCGCGCCCGGTCAGGTAACAGGCGTTGATCAGTCCGGCGGCAGTGATGATCGCGGTGCCATGCTGATCGTCATGGAACACGGGGATGTTCATGCGCTCTTTCAGCGCGGCTTCGATGATAAAGCAGTTGGGCGCGGCGATGTCTTCGAGGTTGATGCCGCCAAAGCTCGGCGCGAGCAGTTCGACCGCTTCGATGAAACGCTGCGGATCTTCGGTATCGACCTCGAGGTCGATCGAATCGACGTCGGCGAAACGCTTGAAGAGCACGGCCTTGCCTTCCATCACCGGCTTCGAGGCGAGCGCGCCGAGATTGCCGAGGCCCAGGATCGCGGTGCCGTTCGAGATCACGGCGACCAGATTGCCCTTGATCGTATAGTCATAAGCCTTGGCGGGATCTTCGGCGATCGCGTTGACCGGCACCGCGACACCCGGCGAATAGGCAAGGCTGAGGTCGCGCTGCGTCGCCATCGGCTTTGATGCGACGATCTCGATTTTCCCGGGCCGGCCATATTCGTGGTAAAGCAGGGCCTCGCGGTCGGAAAATTGCACCTTGCTGCCGCTGTCCATTCTGTATCCTCTCGAAATTTCCACAAGATGCGCGCCCGAATATTTCCCCTAGCGCCGCCCCGCGAAAATGTAACCGGCAATGTTGCACGTCGATGGCGGCGCGAGTGCGTCGCCCGGCCTTGCCATGCCGCCCCCAGTCACTAAGCAGGGTCCGATGTCCGCCACCGCCCGAACCGCCGCCAATATGAACACTGCCGCGCCCGCCGCGACGCCGATGATGGCGCAATATTGGTCGCTGAAGGACAAGGCCGGCGATTGCCTGCTTTTCTATCGCATGGGCGATTTCTTCGAGCTGTTCTTCGACGATGCGAAGGCGGCCGCCTCGACGCTCGACATCGCGCTGACCTCGCGCGGCGAGCATGGCGGTGCGCCGGTGCCGATGTGCGGCGTCCCCGTCCATTCGGCCGAATCCTATCTCGCGCGGCTGATCCGCGCCGGGCACCGCGTCGCGATCGCCGAGCAGGTCGAAACCCCGGCGGAGGCGAAAGCGCGCGGCGGTTCGAAGGCGCTCGTCGCGCGCGACATCGTGCGTTTCGTGACGGCGGGCACGCTCACCGAGGAAAGCCTGCTTGAAGGACGCAGCGCGAACCGGCTCGCCGCGCTCGCGCAAGTCGGCAGCGAGGGCGAGGTTGCGATCGCCGCCGCCGATATTTCGACCGGTCGGTTCGAGGTCGTCGCGGTGCCGGCGGCGGCGGTCGACGCCGAACTCGCGCGGCTCGCGCCGTCGGAGCTGCTGTTGAGCGAAAGCGCCGACGAGCTTCCGATCACCTCGGCGCGGCAGGTCGTGCGCCGGCCTTCGTCGGACTTTGCGAGCACGGGCGCGCAAAAGCGGCTCGAAGCCTTTTTCGGCGTCCAGACGCTCGACGGTTTCGGTCAGTTTTCGCGCGGCGAGATCGCCGCGATGGGCGCGCTCGTTGCCTATCTCGATCATGTCGGCACCGGCGGGCCGACCTTCCTCCAGCCGCCCTTGCGCCACCTCGCCTCGGGACGAATGGCGATCGACGCAGCGACGCGCGAAAGCCTCGAACTCGTCCGCACGATGGCGGGTGCGCGCGACGGCAGCCTGCTCGGCACGATCGACCGCACGGTGACGGCGGCGGGGGCGCGGCTGCTCGCCGACGATCTTGCGAGTCCGCTCACCGACAAGACGGCGATCCTCGACCGGCTCGACCTCGTCGACGCACTCGCGCGCGATGCACTGTGGCGGGGCGAGCTCCGCGCGGCGCTTCGCGCGCTGCCTGACGCCGGGCGCGCATTGGGCCGCCTCGTTGCGGGGCGCGGCGGACCGCGCGATCTCGCGCAGCTTCGCGATGCGCTCGGCGGTGCGCGGTTGCTGCGCGAACATCTCGCGCGGCGCGCCGACCTGCCGCCGTTGCTCGCGCGGCTGCTTCCCGGGCTCGACGGTCACGGCGCGCTCGTCGACGAACTCACCCGTGCGCTGATCGAGACGCCGCCGGTCGATGCCGCGCAGGGCGGTTATGTCGCCGAAGGCTACGACCATGCGCTCGACGCGCTGCGCGAAACCGCGCGCGACGGACGCAAGGCGATCGCATCGCTCGAAGCGCAATATCGCGACCGAACCGGCATTGCCTCCTTGAAGATCCGCCACAATGGCGTGCTCGGCTATCATGTCGAGGTGCCCGCAAAGCATGCCGACGCGTTGATGGCGCCCGAATCGGGTTTCACCCACCGCCAGACGCTCGCTGGCGTCGTGCGCTTCAACTCTTCCGACCTCCACGAGGCCGCGAGCCGGGTGACGCAAGCGGGCGTCCACGCGGTCGCCGCCGAGGCGGCGCATCTCGAAGCCCTCACCGACGCCGCGATCGGCCGCCGCGAAGCGATCGCGGCGTCGTGCGACGTGCTCGCGCGCCTCGACGTCGCCGCGGCACTCGCCGACCATGCGATGAGCCACAGTTGGTGCCGTCCCGACCTCGCCGAAGAGCCTTGCCTCGACGTCAGCGGCGGGCGCCATCCGGTGGTCGAGGCGGCGCTCGCGAAGGCAGGCGAACGCTTCGTCCCCAACGATGTGTCGCTCGCCGAAACCGACCGGCTGTGGCTCGTCACCGGCCCCAATATGGGTGGTAAATCGACTTTCCTCCGCCAGAATGCGCTGATCGTCGTGCTCGCACAGGCAGGCGGCTTCGTCCCCGCGGCGGCGGCGAAGCTCGGGCTCGTCGACCGCCTGTTCAGCCGCGTCGGCGCGAGCGACAATCTCGCGCGCGGGCGCTCGACTTTCATGGTCGAGATGGTCGAGACCGCCGCGATCCTCGCACAGGCGACCCCGAACAGCTTCGTAATCCTCGACGAGGTCGGGCGCGGCACCTCGACCTATGACGGGCTCGCGCTCGCCTGGTCGGTGGTCGAGGCGGTGCACGAGGTCAACCGCTGCCGCTGCCTCTTCGCGACCCATTATCACGAGCTGACGCGGCTGGCCGAAACGCTCGACGCGCTCTCGCTCCACCACGTCCGCGCGCGCGAGTGGCAGGGCGATCTGGTGCTGCTCCACGAGCTTGCCGAAGGGCCCGCCGACCGCAGCTACGGCCTTGCGGTCGCGCGGCTGGCGGGCGTCCCCGCGCCCGTCGTCAAGCGTGCCGAGGCGGTGCTCGCCAAGCTCGAAGCGGGGCGCGAGGCGACCGGCGGGCTCGCCGCGGGGCTCGACGACCTGCCGCTCTTCGCGGCGACGCTCGCCGCTGCGCCCGAACCGCCGAAGGACGCGTTGCGCGAAGCGCTCGGCGCGATCGACCCCGACGCGCTCGCGCCGCGCGAGGCGCTCGAGGCGCTCTACGCGCTCAAACACATGCTGGCGGACGAGACATGAGCAATCTCTTCGACAATCTCGACCAGCGCCGCGCGATCATCGACCGCCGTGATCTCGCGGCGCGGCTCGACGCGATCGCCGCCGAAACGAACGATTCGGGCGCGCGCCGCCGTGCGATGGTCGCGCTGCTCAAGGACGCGCTCGACGCCGGACGCGGCGAGATCGAGCGCCGGCTGCTCGAACGCCCCTCTTCGGGGCGCGTCGCGGCGAATGCGATGGCGTTCCTGATCGACCAGATCGTCCGGCTCAGCCATGATTTCACCACCGGCCATCTCTATCCCTCGGCGAACCGCTCGGCGGGCGAGCGCATCACGCTGATCGCGGTCGGCGGCTATGGCCGCGGCGAAATGGCGCCGCACAGCGACATCGACATCGGCTTTTTGACCCCGTTCAAGCAGACGAGCTGGACCGAGCAGGTGATCGAGGCGCAGCTTTATACGCTGTGGGACCTCGGGCTGAAGGTCGGCCATTCGTCGCGTTCATTGGACGAGATGGTGCGCGCCGCGAAGGAGGATCTCACGGTCCGCACTGCGTTGCTCGAAGGGCGCTTCATCTGGGGCGACCGTGATCTTTACGACCAGGCGTCGGCGCGCTTCGATGCCGAGGTCGTCGCGGGCAACGCGCGCGCCTTCGTCGCCGACAAGCTCGCCGAGCGCGACGAACGTCATAAAAGGATGGGCGATTCGCGCTATGTCGTCGAACCCAATGTGAAGGAAGGGAAGGGGGGGCTTCGCGACCTCCACACGCTTTTCTGGATCGGCAAGTTCATCCACCGTGTGCGCACCGTGCCCGAGCTCGTCGATGCGGGGCTGATGTCGGCGCGCGAGTTGCGCCAGTTCGAGCGCGCTGAAAATTTCCTGCTCGCGGTGCGCTGTCACCTCCATATCCTCGCGGCGCGCGCCGAGGACCGGTTGACCTTCGATTTCCAGCGCGAGATCGCGAGCCGCATGAAATTCGCAGACCGCCCGGGCAAGAGCGCGGTCGAACGCTTCATGCAGCTATACTTCCTCCACGCCAAAAGCGTCGGCGACGTCACCGGTACCTTCCTTGCGCATCTCGACGATCAGATGGCGGCGCGCGGGCGGCGTTTCCTGCCGACGATTCGCCGGCGGCCGGGCAAGCTCCACGGCTTCGTCCTCGACCGCGGGCGGCTCGCGCTGCCGGCGGAAGATTTCTTCGCGAAGGACCCCGTCCGGCTGGTCGAGATTTTCGCGCTCGCCGACAAGCATGGTCTCGAAATCCATCCGCAGGCGATGCGGCAGGCGCGCCACGACGCCAAGCTGATCGAGACGCAGAGCGTGCGCCGCGATCCCCGCGCCAACGAGCTGTTCCTCGACGTGCTGACCTCCCCGCGCGATCCCGAAACGGTGCTGCGCTGGATGAACGAGGCAGGGGTGTTCGGCCGCTTCGTTCCCGACTTCGGCCGCGTCGTCGCGCAAATGCAGTTCGACATGTATCATCATTATACGGTCGACGAGCATACGATCCGCGCCATCGGGCTGCTCGCCGATATCGAGCAGGACCGGCTCAAGGACGATCATCCGCTGTCGACCGCGATCATGGATCAGATACACTCGCGCCGCGTCATCTATGTGGCGGTTCTGCTCCACGACATCGCCAAGGGCCGCGGCGGGGACCATAGCGTGCTCGGCGCCGAACTCGCCCTTCGGGTATGCCCGCGGCTGGGCCTGAACGATGCCGAGACCGAGACGGTGTCGTGGCTCGTGCGCTACCACCTCCTCATGTCGGCGACCGCGTTCAAGCGCGACCTCGCCGATTTCAAGACGATCCTCGACTTTGCGCAGATTGTGCAGAGCGCCGAACGCCTCCGGCTCCTCCTCGTACTCACGGTCGTCGATATCCGCGCGGTCGGGCCGGGCGTTTGGAACGGCTGGAAACGCCAGCTGCTGACCGAGCTCTTCGACGCCGCCGAAGAAGTGTTGCGCCTCGGCCACAAGCAGAAAGGGCGCGAGGCGCGGATCGAAAGCAAGAAGGAGGCCGTTGCCGCCCAATTCGGCTTCGATGCCAAGACGTTCGAAAAGCTCGCGAAGCGGCTCCCCGAAAGCTACTGGATCGCAGAGCCGGTCGAGGTGATCGCGGCGAACATGCTCCATATCCGCCAGGCGGGCGATGCGCCGCTCCATATCGCCGCGGTGCCCGACGACGATCGCGGTGCGACGCTGGTGATGGTGCTCGCCGCCGACCACCCCGGCCTCTTCTATCGCATCGCCGGGGGCATTCACCTCGCCGGTGGAAACATCATCGACGCGCGCATCCACACGACCCGCGACGGGCTCGCGCTCGACAATTTCCTCGTTCAGGACCCGCTCGGCCGGCCGTTCGACGAGGCGGGCCAGATCGGCCGGCTGACCCGCGCGATCGAGGACGCGCTCGCCAACCGCCAGAAGCTGCTCCCCAAACTCGAGGCGCGCGCGCTGCCGCGCACCCGCGCAGAGGCCTTCCGCATCGCTCCCAGCGTCTTCGTCGACAATAAGGCTTCCAATCGTTTTACGGTGATCGAGGTCAATGCGCAGGACCGCCCCGCGCTGCTCAACCAGCTTGCCTATGCGCTCTTCCAGTCGAAGGTCACGGTGCACAGCGCGCATGTCGCAACCTATGGAGAGCGGGCGGTCGACACATTTTACGTGACCGACCTGATCGGCGACAAGATTGACAGCGCGGCGCGGGTGAAGAGCCTCGAAAAGCGCCTGCTCGAAGCCGCGGCGAGCCGCAGCGAGGAAGCCGTCGCGGCCTGATCGACGCGCTGCGGCCGATCACCCCAAGGCGTTCGTTTCGGCCAAGCGGTCGAACATCGGATGGTCCGAATGAATGTGGTTTTCGACCACAAAGCCGTCCTTCAGGATCAGGCGATCGACGCCCGTCATTTCATTGGGGCCGACCGGAAAGTCCCCGCGGATCACCCATCGCACAAAAGCTGTGTCGCCGCTTACCGCGTGGTCGGTGACCTCGACTTCGAATGCGTCCAGCGCTGACAGGAAATTCGCGATGGCTGCAATATAGGCCTCGCGCCCCGCGACCGGCTCCGCCGCGCGCGGCCAGCGCCCGACGACTTCGGGCCAGACGACCGGCGCCACCATCTGAGGGTCGCGTCCGCGCGACCAGAAATATTCGAAACCCTCGACCGTCCAGCGGACCGATGGGGCGGTGTCGTTCAATGCTTCGGTCATGCGGGCCTCCTTGCTTGTCGAAGGCCAGCGTAGCGCCTCGGGTAATGCGATCAATTATGCCGCAGGTAATGGCCGAACGGCCGGCGCGCTAGAAATCGAACCCTTGCTGGACCGGCGTAAGCGCCACGCCTTCGAGTTCGAGCATGCGCGCCTTCGATAGCGCGCCGCCCGGCGCAGAGAACCCGCCGATGGCGCCGCCCGCCGCCAGAACGCGGTGGCAGGGGATGATCAGCGGCACGGGGTTTGCCGCCATCGCCTGCCCGACCGCGCGGGCATGTTCGGGACCGGCATCGAGCGCGCGCGCAACGGCGCCATAGGTGGTCGTCTCACCCCAGCCGAGCGTGCGCACATGATCATAGACGCGGGCAAAGAAGGGCGGCTGATCGCCCGGCTCGACGGCTATTGTGAAAAATTCGATGCGTTCGCCGGCAAAATAGCGGGTCGCGGCGTCGATGACCGCCGCGATTCCGACCGGCGGTGCGGCCCGGACCGCGCCGGGCAGGCGGCGCAACATCGCGCGCTCGGTTTCGGAGGCGGTCGGCGCAGGCAGCCGCAGCGCAGTGACACCCGCGCCCGCCCAGCCGAGCGCCGCGATTCCGGCGGCGGTCTCGAAAAGCTGATACTGGCTTTGCCCGGCCATGCGCGTTTCTCCGTCGTTGCCAGAGATATAGTATCCTATCGCGCCGACGCCATAGAGCAGGGATTCGACGCGCGGCGGTCGGTGGTATTTGGTGGTGAGGAGACGTTGCTACCTCATCCTCGTCATTCCCGTGAAACCGGGGCCCAGTGGCTACGCTGGCCCGCTGGGCTCCCGCTTTCGCGGGAATGACGAAGAGACGGAATGGCGGCTTCCGCCGAACCCCACACGACAATCAATCCTCAACCCCCATCGGCCCCGTCATCGCCGCGGCCGCCGCGAGCAGCCCGCCGTTGAAACGCTGCGACAGCGCCGCGTCGGGGATCGCGTTGAACGCATGGATCGCCCCGGCATAGCTGTGCAGGTCGATCGGCACCCCCGCCGCAACGAGCCGCCGGGCATAGTCGAGATTCTCGTCGAAGAAGAGATCGAGGCTGCCCGTCGCGATATAGGCGGAGGGCAAGCCGGTCAGGTCCTCGGCGAGGCTCGGCGAAAACCAGCCCCGCCGTTCGTCGTCGGCCTTGTAACCACCCTGCAGCGCGCGCCAGCCGAAGCGGTTGCTCGCGCGCGTCCAGATGAACTCGCCCGTCGCCGGGTTGGCATAGGGGCAGGTTTCGCTGCCCGTCCGGTGATCGAGCATCGGATAGGTGAGCAGCTGGCCGGCAATCGCGGGACCGCCCAGATCGCGCGCCATGATCGCGAGTGCGGCTGCCAGCCCGCCGCCCGCGCTTTCGCCCGCGACGACGATGCGGTCCGCATCGAACCCCAGCGCACCCGCCTGCCCCGCAAGCCATGCCAGCGCCGAATGGCAATCCTCCTGCGGCGCCGGGAAGGGGTGCTCGGGGGCAAGCCGATATTCGACCGACGCCACCGGCACGCCGGCCGCCGCGGCGAGCGCGGCGGGTCCCGCCTGCATCTGTTCGACCGACCCCATCACCATGCCGCCGCCATGGATGTGCAGGATCGCGCCGCCGCCGCGGCGCGTTTCGGCAGGGCGATAAAGGAAAATCATGATGTCGGGACCGCCGTGGATCGACGGCACGAACAGCTTTTCGGGCGCGATCACCGGCGGCGGCAGGATCGAATAGGTTTCGGCCGCGCGTGCGCGAATCTGCGCGATCGGCGCGGCGTCCAGATCGACGCGTGGAAACAGGTCGATGATTGGCGCTATCTCGCGATCGACAAGGTGGCGGGTGTCCATATCAAACCTTCCCTTTCATCCATCCTGTCGGCCGGACGGCCTCACCCCCTGAGAGTCGCCCCGGCCTTCGCCGCCGCAGCGACGATCTTGTCGGCGATCGCCTTCAGCTCGGCATCGGTGAAGCTTTTCTCTTGCGGTTGCAGTTCGACCTCGACCGCCAGGCTCACCTGACCCTCGGGCACGCCCGGCCCGGCGAAGCGGTCGAACAGCCGCGCATCGACGATGCTCGCCTTGTCGGCGCCGCGGATTGCGCGCACCAGTTCGGCGGCGGTCAGCCCCGCGGGCGCGAGGAAGGCGAAGTCGCGGCGCACCGATTGCAACGCGGGCGGTGCGAACGCCGCGCGGGCGGGGCCGCTCGCGCGCTTCGCGGGAATCGCGTCGAAGAAGATCTGCACCGCCATCACCGGGCCGTCGACATCGAACGCACGCGTCAACGCAGGGTGGAGCGCGCCGAATTCGGCGAGCACGGCCTTGGGGCCGAGGCGCAAGGTCGCCGATTGGCCGGGATGCCAGATGTTGCCGGTCGAGACGCCTTCCATCACCTGCAGCCGGTCGGCGGGCGCGCCCGCGGCTTCGAGCAGCGCCAGTGCGGCGGCCTTGGCGTCGAACGCATCGAACGGCGTGGCCTTGCCCGCCTGCCAGCCGCGCGCGCGCTTGTCGCCCGCCATCAGCATGGCGAGCGTCGGATGCTCGGCACCGGCGAGGTAGCGCCGCCCGATCTCGAACAGGCGGATGCTGTCGGCGCCGCGATTCTGGTTGCGCTGCGCTGCGGCGAGCAGGCCGGGGAGCAGCGACGGGCGCATGACCTTGAGATCTTCGCTGATCGGGTTGGCGAGCGACCAGATGCCGCCGCCGAAGGGCGCGGCGTCGCTTTCACTGATGAACGACCAGGTCACTGCTTCGTCGAAGCCCGCGGCGGCCGCCGCGCGGCGCAGGCGGCGTTCGATCAGCTGTTCGGCGGTCGCGGTCGGCTTCGCCACGCCATCGGAGCGTGGCAGCGGAACCGATGCGATCGCATCGAAACCGGTGATACGCGTGACTTCCTCGACCAGGTCGGGCGCGCCATCGACATCGCGGCGCCAGCTCGGCACTGCCACCTGCCAGCGGCTGCCCTGTTCGATCACGCTGAAACCAAGCGCCGCAAGTATCTCCTTCTGCCGCTCGGGCGCGATCGCGATGCCCCCGAGCGTCGCCGACAGCGCCGGGTCATAATCGACCGTCTTCACCTCGGCGGGCGGGGTGCCTGCGCGCGTCACCGCCGACGGCGTGCCACCGCAGATGGTCAGGATATGCTGCGTCACGATCGCGGTCGCATCGTCGAGGAACGCGGGGTCGACCCCGCGCTCGAAGCGGCTGCGTGCGTCGCTCGAAAGGCCGAGCGCCTGGCCCGTCAGCGCGATGCGTTCGGGGGTGAAATAGGCGATCTCGATCAGGACGTCGGTCGTCGTCTCGCTGCACCCGCTATGCTCGCCGCCCATGATCCCCGCGATATCGTGGACTTCGCGATCGTCGGCGATCACCGTCATCGTGTCGGTGAGCGTGTATTCCTTGCCGTTGAGCGCCGTGACGGTTTCGCCCTGCTTCGCGCGCCGCGCGACCAGCGCGCCCGAAAGCTTGGCGCGATCATAGATATGGCTTGGGCGGCCAAGGTCGAACATCACATAATTGCTGATGTCGACGAGCGCCGAGATCGAGCGCTGGCCGACGGCTTCCAACCGGCGGCGCATCCATTCGGGTGCCGTGCCGTTGGTGACGCCGCTGATCGTGCGGCCGAAGAAGGCGGGGCAGGCCTCGACATCGTCGGTCCGGATTTCGGTTGCGGGCGCACCCTCGCCGGCGATCGTCGGGACCTCGAGCGGCTTCAGCGTGCCGAGCCCCGCAGCGGCGAGGTCGCGCGCGATCCCGCGCACGCCCATGCAGTCCTGCCGGTTCGGGGTGATCGAGATATCGACCACGGGATCGCCCGCGCCGCTGTAGTCGGCGAAGGGCGTGCCCACCGGCGCGTCGGCGGGCAGCTCGATGATCCCGTCATGGTCGTCGCCGAGTTCGAGTTCGCGCGTCGAGCACATCATGCCGTTCGACTCGATGCCGCGCACCGCGGCGACCTTTAGCTCCATGCCGTTCGCGGGGACGATCGCGCCGGGCAGCCCGAGCACGCCGATCAGGCCCGCGCGCGCATTGGGCGCGCCGCAGACGACCGTCAGCGGTGCGCCACCGTCGCCGGTATCGACGGTCAGCACCTGCAACTTGTCGGCCTGCGGATGCTTTTCGGCAGTCAGCACCTTGGCGACACGGAAACCCGCGAGCTTCTCGGCGGGGTTTTCGACGCCTTCGACCTCGTGGCCGATGCGGTTCAAGGTCGCGACGACATCGGCGACGGTGAACTCACCGTCGAGATGGTCGCGGAGCCAGTCGAGCGTGATCTTCATGCTGAAATCCCTCCGCTCAACGTCGGGACACTCAGCGCGCCGAACCCGTAGTGCGCCAGCCAGCGCAGGTCGCCGTCGAAGAAGGCGCGCAAATCGTCCATGCCATATTTGAGCATCGCGAGCCGATCGACACCGACCCCGAAAGCGAAGCCCTGCCATTCGTCGGGGTCGAGCCCGCAATTCGCGATGACGCGGCGGTTGACCATGCCGCTGCCGAGCAATTCCATCCACGCGTGGCCGTCATCGTCGCCGTTGCCGCCGACGATGCGGCGGCCCTTTTCCTGTTTATAACCGACATCGACCTCGGCCGACGGTTCGGTGAAGGGGAAATAGCTGGGGCGCAGGCGGAGCACGATGTCATCGCGCTCGAAATAGGCCTTGAGGAAGGTCTCGAGTGTCCATTTGAGGTGCCCCATATGAATGCCGCGGTCGATCACGAGGCCTTCGACCTGATGGAACATCGGCGTGTGCGTCGCGTCGCTGTCGCTGCGATAGACGCGCCCCGGAGCGATGATACGGATCGGCGGTTCCTCGCTCATCATCGTGCGGATCTGCACCGGCGAGGTGTGCGTGCGCAGCAGCATCGCGCGGCCTTCGGCGTCGTTCATCTGCGGCGGGAAATAGAAGGTATCGTGCATCGCGCGCGCCGGATGCGTTTCGGGAATGTTGAGCGCGGTGAAGTTGCGCCAGTCATCCTCGATCTCGGGCCCGGTCGCGACCGCGAAGCCCATGTCGGCGAAGATTTCCGCGAGCTCGTCCATCACCTGACTCACCGGATGCACGCTGCCGCGCGGGGCGGCGTCGGCGGGAAGCGTCATGTCGATCGCTTCGGCGGCGAGTTTAACGTCGAGCGCCGCCGCGTCGAGCATGGTCTTGCGCGCGGCGAGCGCGGCGGTGACGCTCTCGCGCAGGGCGTGGATCAGCGGCCCCTGCGCCTGCCGTTCTTCGGGGCTCATGCCGCCCAATGTCTTGAGCAGCGCGGTGATGCTGCCCGCCTTGCCGAGTGCGGCGACGCGCAGCGCCTCGATCGCAGCCGCATCAGGCGCTGCTTCGATGTCGCCCAGAAGCTGGGCCTGGATGGCTTCGATATCGCTCATCGTCATTCGTCCTGTTCCGGCGGCGCTGCCGCCGCCGGTATCATCTTTCCGTGAGTCCGTGGATAGGCGGCTGCCCGCGCGTCCGTCGTCCGCCGCTTGCACCGAAGGCACGGCGCGGGTCAAGTCCGTTGGCCGAAAAGCGGCCTATCCGGCGGGTTTGTGGAGCCCCTGCACTGCCGCGCCCGCCGCCGCCGCCCGCGCGAACGCCGCGGCGCCCAATATCGGCTTGGGCCGCGCCGCGTAGTCGCGGGGGCTCATCCCCATGAAACGCTGAAAATCGCGGGTAAATTGCGCCTGATCATAATATTGATGGTCCATCGTGTCGATCCACGCCATCGACGGATCGAGCATGAAGCGCGCGAGGCTGCGCAAAAAGCGTTGGCGGCGCAGCAGCAGCTTGGGGGAGAAGCCGAAGGCGCGATGGCTCAATCGCTCGATCGAGCGTTCGGAAAGGCCGAGCTTCGCCGAAAGCTCGGCAACGCTCGACAGACCGTCATCGACGAGCGCGCGGTGCGCGGCGAGGACGGCGGGATCGTCGGGCGGCGCATCGGCAAGCAGCGTGCAGAAATGGGCGTCGATCAGCGCCGCTGCGGCATCGACGTCGTTGGTCTGCCGCAACCGCTCGGCGAGCGGTGCGAAGCGGGCAAAGGCCGGATGCGCGCCGCCGTCGCAGAGACGGTCGGCGAATTCGTCGGCAGGCAGCGGAATGAATTTGGCCCATCCCATCGGAAGCACGCCGATACCCCAGGTCCGCATATTGCCCGCGGCAAAATAGGTGGCCTGACTCGTCGGGCCGGTGACGATGAAGCGCGGGGTCTTACGCGCTGGCGCGTCGCCGATCGCCGCGAGCGGCGGGTCGCCGTCTATAAAGCGCAGGTTCGCCCATTCGGGGTGCAGATAATCCTCGACCCGCGAACCGTCGGCGACGCCGGTCTCGCTCAGATAGATGGTGCTGAGATAGGGGCGGAGCGGCTCCGACAGGGAAAAGAAGCGTGTCGAGATACGCGTGCGGTCGGACGAGGCGAAGGGTGCGTCGCGGTGCGGCATGTTGTTTCGTTTTAGCGCGCAAAACGCATAAAAAACAATGTCCGGAAGCTATTCTCTGTCGGGTTCTTACAATTTTATGGGCTGCGGCTGCTGCATAGTTGCGTTGCCTGCTCCGAAGGGGAGTGAGCGCGGGGAATCGAACGTGACGCCAGAGGATGGGGCTTGGCGGGGACCTGAAATAGACGATTGATTTTCCGAGCTTCGTTCCGGCCGTCGGCTTTCTGCGACCCACGGCTATTCGGCACGGGCGGGGGGCGATGGTTCCCACTGGAACCATTGTCGGGGCGGTGCGGCGCGTGAGCGCCGCGCCGCCTCTTCGCGCGGAGCAAGGCAGGCGCCGCTATCGCGCGCGCGCGGCCTGATGGGCAATATCGGTCATTAGCTTGCGGAACAGGACTGCGCCTGCGGTGCCCGACGCCTTGAGTGAGCGTTCGCAGTCGAGCAGGCGGCTCATCAGCCGCGCGATGCGCACCGAATCCCAGATATGAAGCTGCGCCGTCACCGCGTCGCGTTCCTTCCAGAAAATGCCGCTCGAGCGTGCCGAAACGACGGTCGCCGGATGCGCGCCGCCATCGACTTCGGCGCGCAGCCGCGCGAGTGCCAGCGCCCGGATCGCGAGCGCGCGGATGATGCGGATTTCGGCGACGCCGACCGCCGCCGCCTTGGCCAGCATTTCGGGCAGATCGCGCACCTTGCCGCCGAGCGCGACGTTGATGCACGCGCTGACATCCTCTTCGTGCGTCGCGGCGCCCAGCGCGGCGATGTCGGCGGGCGTGACCTGCCGCTGACGATCGGGGCCGGCGTCGAGATAGAGCGCGATCTTTTCGATCTCGCGCCGCATCAACGCCTGGTCGCCCGAAACAAGGTCGACGAGCAATTGCGCTTCGCTGTTGGCGATGCGGAGCCCTTGCTCCTGTGCCGCCGCCATCGCGATGCCGATGAGCGCGCGTCGGTCGGGCTGGTAACAGATCGCCGCGACGGCATTATCCGACCCCTCGACCAGCTTGACGAGCTTCGACTTCGCGGTGACCGAGGCGCCCGTCGCGACGACGGGGTTGATCGCGGTTTCGGCGGCGAGCAGCGCTTCGACCGCGGCGAGGCTGTCGTCGCCACTACCGGTCAGTTCGAGCTTGATGATGCGCGCGGGCGAAAAGAGTGACATCGATGCCGCTTCGGCGGCGAGCAGCGAGGGATCTTGCGACAGCTGGGATCCGGTCAGGTCGAGCCGCTCGGCCTCCTTGCCGGCAAGGCCGATGAGGCGCGCCGCGACGGCTTCCATCGTCGCTTCGTCGGGGCCGGTCAGGAGGGTGAAGCGGACCGCGGGGTCGAGGCGCGTCTGGCGTTCGAGGTCGGCGGGCTTGACGCTCTTCATTGCCCGGCGGGCGCGGATACGGTGGGCGCGAGCACCGCTCCCGGCTGACCGCCACCGCGGTTCGCATAGACCGCAAGGCGCGCGACGATCTGGTCGGCGACGCCCGAGGCGAGCCGTTCGAGCGCGGTCGATTCGGCGGCAATTGTTGCATATTCGCTGCCGACGACGTCGATCCCGGCATCCTGCGCGGCGGTCGCGTCGAGCAGCACTGCGCCCGATGCCGAATCGACGAGCTGATAGCGCGCACGAAGCGTCCGGCGTTCGCGCGTCACCGTATCGTCGGCGCGAACGCCGAAGCCGGTGATCGAATCCTCGAGCCGGACGTCGAGGCGGAGGCGCTTGCCCGCGCCCTCGCCGCCCTGCGTCGCCTGCAACCGGTCGCGAAGCGCGTTGCGGACGAGCCAGCCTTCATGTCCTTCGATCGGCGCGACATCGACGTCGGCGAGTATCTGCGCCACCGCCCCCTTGCTGCCGTTTGCATAAAGCGGACGCAGCCCGCACCCGCCGAGCATCAGCGAAGCGGCGACGAGCGAGGAGGTCAGGAGCGCGCGCATATCAGGGTACGATATTCACCAAACGGTCGGGCACCACAATCACCTTCTTAGGTTCGGCTCCCGCGAGCAGCTCGACGATGCGCGGACGCGCAAGCGCCGCCGCTTCGGTGGCGTCCTTGTCGAGGCCCTTGGCGATCGTCATCGTATCGCGGAGCTTACCCGCCATCTGGATCGCGATTGTCACCTCGTCATCGACGAGCAGTGCCGGATCGGCGGCGGGCCACGCGGCGTCGGCGATCATCGGCGTGGTGCGCTGGCTTGCCGGCAGCGCCGCCCACGCCTCTTCGGCGAGGTGCGGCATCATCGGTGCGACGAGCAAGATGAGCGTGCGGCACGCCTCGGCGCGCGTCGCCGAGGGCTTTGCCTTTTCGATCTCGTTCGCGAGCGCGTGGATCTTCGCCACCGCCTTGTTGAAACCAAGCGATTCGATATCGGCGGCGACGCCGGCGATCGCCTGATGCAGTTTGCGGGCGAGGCCCAAGTCCTCGCCGCCTTCGCCGGTATTTTCGGTGTCGCCGAACAGGCGCCACAGGCGCTGGACGAAGCGCCACGCGCCTTCGATACCCGCCTCGCTCCAAGGCAGGTCGCGCTCGGGCGGGCTGTCGGACAGCATGAACCAGCGCGCCGCGTCGGCGCCATATTGGTCGAGGATGGCATCGGGATCGACGACATTCTTCTTCGACTTCGACATCTTGGTCACGCGGCCGATGGTTATCGGGTCATTCGTACCGCGCGCAAACAAGCCTTCCGGTCGCTGTTCAACATCTTCCGGCGCAACCCAATAGGCTTGTTCCGTTTTCATTGTCGGATCGCTGTCGTCAGCGAACGGCCCATCGCTAGCCACTTTCCAAGCCTGATAGGTCTCGTGCGTCACCATGCCCTGCGTGAACAGGCTGGAGAACGGTTCCTTGATGTCGATCATCCCCAGCTTGTTCAGCGCACGCGTCCAGAAGCGCGCATAGAGCAGGTGGAGGATCGCATGCTCGATGCCGCCGATATACTGGTCGACGGGCAGCCAGCGGCGGATGACGTCGGGATCGAACGGCTTGTCCGACGGCGCTGACGCGAAGCGCAGGAAATACCAGCTCGAATCGACGAAAGTGTCGAGCGTGTCTGTCTCGCGCACCGCTTCGCCGCCACAGGTCGGGCACGCGACATGCTTCCAGGTCGGATGGCGATCGAGCGGATTGCCGGGGACCGAGAAATCGGCGTCCTCGGGGAGCACGACCGGGAGCTGGCTCTTCGGCACCGGCACCATGCCGCACGCGGCGCAATGGATGAAGGGGATCGGAGTGCCCCAATAGCGCTGGCGCGAGACACCCCAGTCGCGCAGGCGCCAAACCGTCGTGCCCTTGCCCCAGCCCGCATGCTCGGCGCGGGCGATAACGGCCGCCTTGGCCTCGTCGATCGTCATCCCGTCAAGGAAGTGGCTGTTCACGAGGCGGCCGGGTCCGGTGTAGGCCTCGTCACCGGTGAAATGCTGCGCGACCTCGTCGCCGTCCGCGATCACGCGATAGACGGGAAGCTCATATTTATGCGCGAAGTCGAGGTCGCGCTGGTCGTGCGCCGGACAGCCGAAGATAGCGCCCGTGCCATAATCCATCAGCACATAGTTCACGACCCAGACCGGCAGATGCCAATCGGGGTCGAGCGGATGCTCGACCGAAATGCCGGTGTCGAAGCCCATCTTCTCGGCGGTATCGAGCTGTTCGGCGGCGGTGCCCCGACGGCGGCATTCCTCGATGAAGGCAGCAAGCTCGGGCGAGTCCTTTGCGAGGCGTTCGGCCAGCGGATGGTCGGGCGAAATCGCAGCGAAGCTAGCGCCATAGAGCGTGTCGGGACGCGTCGTGAAGACGTCGAATCCCGGCGCGCCGCCGGCGAGCTTGAACGAAAACTCCAGCCCCTGCGACTTGCCGATCCAGTTTTCCTGCATCAGCCGCACCTTGTCGGGCCAGCTTTCGAGGCTGCCGAGCCCTTCGAGCAGTTCGTCGGCGAAGTCGGTGATCTTGAGGAACCACTGCGACAATTTCTTCTTCTCGACGAGCGCGCCCGAGCGCCAGCCGCGGCCGTCGATCACCTGCTCGTTCGCGAGCACAGTCATGTCGACGGGGTCCCAGTTGACGTAGCTTTCCTTGCGCGTGACGAGGCCGTGCGCGAACAGGTCGAGGAACAGCGACTGCTCCTGCCCGTAATAATCGGGTTCGCACGTCGCGAGTTCGCGACTCCAGTCGATCGCGAGGCCGAGGCGCTTCAGCTGCGCGCGCATCGACGCGATATTGTCGCGCGTCCATCCCCCCGGATGCACGCCCTTTTCCATCGCGGCATTTTCGGCGGGCATGCCGAACGCGTCCCAGCCCATCGGGTGGAGCACATCGTGCCCGGTCATCCGTTTGAAGCGCGCGAGCACGTCGCCCATCGCATAGTTGCGGACATGCCCCATGTGGATGCGCCCCGACGGATAGGGGAACATCTCGAGGATGTAAGCCTTCGGCTTGTCGCCGCTGTCGGTCGTGGCAAAGCTGTTCGCCGCCTCCCACGCCTTTTGCCAGCGGGCATCGGCGGCGAGGGCGCCAAAGCGCGTTTCGCGGGTCATGTCTTCGGTTACCCCGTTAGTATCTATGGGCAGGCACGCGTCCGTGCTGCCGGATTAGTCCCTGATGGCGCTGCGGCGCAGGTCGCGGGCGCGGGTGAGGATGATTTCCTCAAGCTTTTGCACGGTGGCCGCCTGCACCGGCGCGTCGACCCAGGCACCGCCCTGCGACACCTGCCGCGACGCTGCGACGCGCAGCGCGTCGGCGCGCAGGTCCTGGTCGAGGATCGACACAGTGACCTTCATTCGCTCGCCCGGGTTCGACGGATTCGCGTACCAGTCGGTGATCACGACGCCGCCCGCGCTGTCGGCTTGGAGCAAGGGCATGAACGACAGCGCGTCGAGCGAGGCGCGCCACAAATAGCTGTTCACGCCGATCGTCGTCACCTGGCTGGCGGCGAGGTCGGCGCGCGGCCGGTCCTTGTTCGCGCACGCCGAAAGGCCGAGCGCCGCAAGTCCGAACAGCGCGAGCGTGGCCGGGCGGCGACCGATCGTGGCAAGGGCAGAAAGCTGGGGCATGCCGATAACACCTTATCTTTTTTGGAGCCCGCCCGAATAAAAGAAAATCGGCCGCGCATAACGGAATTGCCAGCGTCTCTATCGCCCTTGCCGTCACCCTGCAAGCGCGGCAATTCCGGCCATGCCGCCGTTCAGATTCTGGTCAGATTCAAAGCGCACTGTGACGATCGCGCAACAATTTTGGCAAAAAGCAGAATCGTTGCAAAGATTTGGCGGGATTCGCTGGTATTATCAGGCCGGCAGTCCTATTTGACGAGTCGATTGGGGTTGGAGTCGCAGAGCAATGGCGCGGACGTCGCGACATTTTTGGAAAGCAGGTCTCACCGCTTTGGCGGTGGCTTCGCTTGCGCTGCCGCCGGCCCTCGCCGCGATGTCGAACGCCGACCGAATTCGTGACACCGCGCTTTCGGAAACGCTGCTGGGCCAGTTCACTCCGGCGTCGGGCGACGAAAGGCTGATCGCGCGCTATAACAAGATGTCGGCCGAGCAGCGCGGCAATTTCAGCTTCACGCCAGCCCTGACCGACCGGGATCGCAAGAATCGCGCGATCACCGTCGTGATTCGCGCTCGCGACGATGCGTCGAGCGCCGCGCGCACTTCGGCGCTGGCGGCGGGCCGCACCGCGCCGGTCGCGATCGCCCCGGTCAAATATAATCTGGGCGCGTCGGTCGGCTTCGAAAAATTCGTCACGCCGTCGCTGCCGCGCGGCACCGATCTCCGCAACCTGCCGGTCGCCAAGGCGCCCGAACAGGAAGAGAAAAAGTCACGCTTCGCCACGCGTATGGTGAACCGCCCAAGCGACCCGAGCGGGGCAACCGATCGCGTCACTGCTCCCGGCGAGGCGTCCGCCGTCGATGTCGTCAGCAGCTATCGTCTGACCAAGAATATCGATGTCACCGCCGGCGTCCGGTACCGCAGCGACGACCGCGTCGAACCGCTCACCGATTCGCGCCGCGACAGCCAGGCGGTCTATGTCGGAACGGCGTTCCGCTTCTGACGCGTCCGGCGTTTCGCCGCCTTTTCATCCCAGGCATCGATCGCAGCCCAGCCGTGCGCGCTTCCGCTCGCCAGCTTTAGCTGGCGAGCCCGCGCCTCGGTCATCCCGCCGAGCGCGATCGGTGCCGCCGCCGACTGGCGCGCCAGCCGCAGCCAGGCCGCCCGGCCGAGTGCTGAGCCCTTGGGATGCGAGCGGGTGGGATAGAGCGGCGATATGAAGACGGCGTCGGCCCCCGACCGCCGCGCCCGGCGCGCCTCGGCGACATCATGGACCGGCATCGTGACCAGAAGCCCGAGCCTGAGCGCCCGCGGCGCCCGATCGGCGTCGCGCTGACGCAGGTGGACGCCATCGGCACCCCAGCGCCGCGCCATATCGGGCGATCCTGCAAGCAGGACGATGAGCCCGCGCGCCCGCGCCGTGCGCATCAGCCGCCTGAACAGGCGCCAGCGCCGCCTGGACGCCAGCCCGTCGTGCCGGAATATGATACCACTGCCGGGCGGCAACAGCGCGGCGAGCGCGGCAGGGCCAGTCCGCGCCCGCTCGTCGCTGAACAGCCAGAGCTCAGGAAATCGGGGAGGCGGGGGGTGGCGCGGGCGCATCGCGCTTTCTATAGGCGCGTCGCGAGCGCACGCAACGCGCGGGATGAAAGCGAGACGATGAGCGAAGCAGCAGACCGGCTGGCCGAAGTGCAGGGACATATCGACGACGCGGCGAAACGCGCGCAGCGGGAGGCCTCCGAAATCTGCCTGATCGCGGTATCGAAGACGCACGACGCACAGGCGATCCGCCCGCTGATCGCGGCGGGTCAGCGTCATTTCGGCGAGAACCGGGTGCAGGAAGCCGCTGCCAAATGGCCCGAACTGCGCGCCGAAACGCCCGGCATCATGTTGCACCTGATCGGTCAGCTGCAATCGAACAAGGCCGAAGAAGCGGTGGCGCTGTTCGATGCGATCCACTCGGTCGACCGCTCGTCGCTGGTGCAGGCGCTCGCCAAGGCGTGCGCCAAGGCGGGCCGGCAGCCGCAACTGTTCGTGCAGGTCAATATCGGCGACGAAGAGCAAAAGGGCGGCTGCGGCGTCGCTGGCCTGCCAAGACTGCTTGCCGAAGCGAAAGACGCGGGGCTGACGATTGACGGCCTGATGGCGATCCCGCCCGCCGATATCGAGCCTGCGCCTTTCTTCGCGCTGCTCGACGAACTCGCCGAACGCCACGCCCTGCCGCTGCGTTCGATGGGAATGAGCGGCGATTATGAGAGTGCGGTGATGCTGGGCGCGACACATGTGCGCGTCGGCAGGGCGCTGTTCGGCGAGCGGGGTTGAGAGTCTGCCAGTGGCCGGCTGCGGACCGTCCTGCATCGCCACCCGGGGGCCATGACGTCAGTGCCACAGTGGATTCCGGATCAAGTCCGGGATGACGAAGGAGAGGAAGCGGAGGTCCGCTTCCCACCCCAAAACAGCCCTTCGCTTATTGATACTCCACCGTCACCGGAATCCGCCCGCGATAATCGCCGTCGTCGAGCGCCGCGACCTTCAGCCGGCCGCCGAAACGAAATTGCAGCCGGCCGTCGGGCCCGAGACGCGGCGTCGCCGAAAGGTCCGTGACGAGACCGGTGACGCGCGCGGTGCGGCCATAGCCGCCCTCCAGGTCGATGCTCGCCGGCAGGGTCACGCGCACCTCGGCGCCCGGCGCGCCGCGCACGGCCACGACGCCGGTCAGCGCGAAGCCGCCCAGATCGACGACGTCACCGCGCACCCGGCGTGCGCCCGACACCGGGTCGACCTCGACCTCGCCGCCCATCGCGCCGACGGCGACGCGGCCCATATCGAGTCGGGTTTCGACCTCGACGTGCAGCGGCGTTTCGGTCGCGCGAGTTGCGGCGGCACCCGACTTGTCCTGCGCGCAGAGCATGCACGGCGCTGCCGCGACGGGCGCGCCGCCAAGGGTCAAGGCGAGGCCGAGGAAAAGACAGTGTTTCACGCCCATTCAAATAGCCCGGCCATGGTTAATCCGCAGTAAAGTGGGCCGGGCGCTAATCGCTGGTCTGTCCTCCGCTTTTCGGCCACACCTGCGCAATGATCATCTCTCCGCCCCCTCGGCTGAACGCCCTCGCCACCGCGGTTCCGGGGCATGATATCCATCAGGCCTTTATCGACTGGGCGGCGCCGCGGCTCAGCGACGAGCGCGTGCGCGCGCTTTTTACGCGGATGGCGGCGCGATCGGGGATCGATCATCGCTGGTCGGTGCTACCGCCCACGCCCGCTGGCGGGTCGCCCGTCGCGGCGGGCGGCTTCTACGACGTTCCCGGATTGCCGCCGACATCGGTTCGCATGGCCGCCTATGCGGAGCATGCGCCGGCCCTCGCGATGCAGGCGATCGCGGGATTGGGCGACGCGCTCGATCCGGCGCGCGTCACGCATCTGGTCGTCGCGAGTTGCACCGGTTTCGTCGCGCCCGGCATCGACCAGATCCTTGCGCGACGGCTGGGGCTGAGCGCCGCGGTCGAGCGCGTGCTGATCGGTTTCATGGGCTGTTACGCCGGGATCACTGCGCTGCGCATGGCGCGGCATATCGTGCGGTCGGAGCCGGGCGCGGTCGTTCTGGTCGTGAGCGTCGAATTGTCGACACTTCACCTCAGCCTCGCCGACGCGCCCGAGCCGCTGCTCGCGATGCTCCAATTCAGCGACGGCGCCGCAGCGGGAATCGTCTCGGCGGCGGCGGGTGGTATCGAACTCGGCGAAGGCCGCAGCCTCGCGCTCGACGACAGCGAAGAGCTGATCCGCTGGGACATCGGCGACCGGGGATTCGAAATGA
Source organism: Sphingopyxis sp. PAMC25046 (assembly GCF_004795895.1). Classification (NCBI taxonomy): domain Bacteria; kingdom Pseudomonadati; phylum Pseudomonadota; class Alphaproteobacteria; order Sphingomonadales; family Sphingopyxidaceae; genus Sphingopyxis; species Sphingopyxis sp. PAMC25046. Next base: position 4,347,687 of record NZ_CP039250.1, on the reverse strand, counting down.
CGCTGTCGGGCGAGGTGCCGGGGCGACTGCGCGAAACCTTGGCCGACCCGCAGGTCCAGAGCGAATTGTTCGGCGACGACGGCGCGCCGCCGCTACTCGCGGTCCACGCCGGCGGCCGCTCGGTGCTCGACGCGGTCGAACATGCGATCGCCGTTCCGGCGGAAGCACTCACCGACAGCCGCGCGGTGCTCGCGCGGTTCGGCAATATGTCGTCGGCGACGATCCTTTTCGTACTCGCCGACATGATGGCGCGCGGGGCGAGCGGTGAGGGCATTGCGATCGCCTTCGGCCCCGGTCTCGCCGCCGAGGCGATCCGGTTCCGCGCATGAACCCCTTCGCCAGCCTCCGGGTGCCGATCGCGCGCGAGGAGGAAATGGACGCCGCCGAACTGCCGCCTGATCACTATGCAAAAGTGCTTGCCGACCTGTCACGGATCAACGCGCTGACGCTCGCGCCGCGGCCGACACTGGGGTTTCTCGACCGGGTCGAGGCGCGTGGTATTGGCGACCGCCCTTGGCGTATTCTCGACGTTGGCTTCGGCGCGGGCGACATGCTCGCGCGGATCGCGCGCTGGGGCGAACGCCGTGGCGTCGCGCTCGATCTCGCCGGCGTCGACCTCAACCCGAAGAGCGAGGCCGTTGCCAGCGTGCGACTTGGTGGCCGCGCGCGGCTTGTCACCGGCGACTATCGCGATCTGGCGGGGCGGGGGTGGGACATCATCCTGTCGAGCCTTGTCAGCCACCATATGACGCCGGGGCAGCGCACCGAATTCCTGCGCTTCATGGAAGCCGAGGCGGCGCGCGGCTGGCTGGTCAACGACCTGCATCGCCAGCGGCTGCCCTTTGCCGGCTATCCTCTGCTCGCCGCGCTGGCGTTGGTCGATCCGATCGTGCGGCGCGACGGACAATTGTCGGTCGGGCGCAGCTTTCGCCGCGCCGAATGGTTGGCAATGCTCGCGGAGGCGTTGCCCGATGCGGCGGGCGAATGCCGCATCTTCCGCAGCTTTCCGTATCGCCTCTGTGTCGAGCGCATCCGGTGACCGCGCCCGATGCGATCATCGTCGGCGCCGGGCCTGCAGGGTCGGCGGCGGCGATCGGACTGGCGCGCGGTGGCGACAATATCCTGCTGCTCGACCGTGCGCGCGAAACGGGCGATGCGCTGTGCGGCGGTTTTCTGAGCTGGCAGACATTGGCGCGGCTCGAGATGCTCGGGATCGACCGGGCGTCGCTCGGTGGGCAATCGGTCCGTTTTGTGCGCCTGTTCGCGGGCGAGCGGCGAAGCGAAACCATGCTGCCCGGCGAAGCCATGGGGGTGTCGCGCCGTCGGCTCGACAGCCTATTGCAAGCGGCTGCGGTCGCCGCAGGCGCGGACCTCGAACGCGGCGTTCACGCGACCGCGATCGACGAGGGCGCGGTGCAAACGCGGGACGGCGCGACGCTGGCGGCGCGCTCGATCTTCCTCGCGACCGGCAAGCACGGTTTTCGCGGTTTCCCGCGCGAGCCCGCTGGATGGCAGCGCGGCGATCCCGTCATCGGGCTGCGGCTGCGCTTGCCCGCGCATCCCGCGCTCGCCCGGCTGGTCGGCAATGCGGTCGAGCTGCACCTGTTCGATCGCGGCTATGCCGGGCTGGTGCGGCAGGAGGACGGCAGCGGCAATCTGTGCCTGGCGGTGCATAAATCGCGGCTCGACGAAGCGAACAGCGATCCGGCCGCCCTGCTCCTCTCGCTGGGCAACGCGCTTCCGCGCCTAGGAGAGCGGCTGGCGCACGCCGACTGGTCGCGGGCCGTCGACGCGATCGGCCATGTACCCTATGGCTGGCGAACCGCCGAGAGCGCGCCCGGCCTGTTTCGCCTCGGCGATCAGGCGGGGGTGATTCCCAGCCTCGCGGGCGAAGGAATGGGGCTCGCCCTCGCCAGCGCCGATGCCGCGGTGGCGGCGTGGCGTCACGGCGGCGGCGATGCCGCGCCGGTATTCCAGCGAAGCCTCGCTGCGGCGATGACGCGCCCGTTCGCGCTCGCAAACCTCGTCTGGCGGCTCGGCGAAAACCCGCGCACGGCGGGAGGCATGACGCGCGCGGCGTCACTTTTTCCTTCGCTGGCGCGAATGGTCTCGCACGCGACGCGCATCGACTCGCGCTGACCGCTCACCCCTTGCGGTCGCGCGGCGCGTCACCGATATTATGGATAACATCGATGGCCGGACACAGCCCATCCAAAGGATCTTCTCCATGACCGACCCGAAAACCGAAAAGACGCTCGACCCCATGGCGCATCATGTGCTGCGCGAAAGCGGCACCGAACGCGCGTTCACCGGCAAATATACCGACCACAAGGGCGACGGTGTCTATCATTGCGCCGGGTGCGGCGCGCCGCTCTTCGATAGCCGGACCAAATATGACAGCGGGTCGGGCTGGCCGAGCTATACCGCGCCCGCCGAGGGTTCCGCGGTGAGCGAACATCGCGACGCCAGCCACGGCATGGTCCGCACCGAAGTGCGCTGCGCGAAATGCGAAGGCCACCTCGGCCATGTCTTCCCCGACGGCCCCGGACCGGAGGGTCTGCGCTATTGCATCAACAGCGCGGCGCTTGACTTCGCGGACCGCGGGCAGGATGAGGCGTCAACCGGCGAAGGCTGATACGCCCTCGCTACTGACGCATCAGGGGCGACGCGAGGGAAGGAATACGGGCTTTGCGCCGCGAAAGACAGCAAGCTTCGTCGAATAAATCGTCATCGTCCAGCAAGCGCAGCGGCACGTCCCGTGGTGGTCCGCCGCGCTGGCGCGTGTGGTTGCGCCGCGCCCTTCGCTGGGGCCTCGGCCTCGCGGTCGTCGGCCTCGTCGCGCTCGGCGTCGCGGTCGGCATCGCGGTGCAGCGGATGCCGAGCTTCGAGGAACTCAAGAAATCGCCGGCGGGGCAGACGATCCGCGTCCGCGCCGCTGATGGCACGGTCTTTCTGTCGCTCGGGCCCAATTACGGCCGCTGGCTGACCCTCAGGGAAACGCCGCAGGTGATGCAGGATGCGATGGTCGCGGTCGAGGATCGGCGCTTTCGTTATCATCCCGGCGTCGATCCCGTGGGAATGGCGCGCGCGGCGGTGTTCGCGGCGCAAAATTACGGCACAGGCCGGCGGATGCAGGGCGCATCGACGATCACGCAGCAGCTCGCGCGCAACATCTTCCTGTCGAACAGCTATACTTGGGCGCGCAAGATGCGCGAGATGGTCCTGTCGCTCGCGCTCGAATGGAAATTCTCGAAGGACGAGATTCTCGAACTCTATCTCAACAAGGTCTATTTCGGCGGCGGCAGCTATGGCATCGATGCCGCTTCGAACAGCTTCTTCGGTCATAGCGCGACCGAAATGTCGCTGTCGGAGGCCGCCGTCGTCGCGGGGCTCGTCAAGGCGCCGTCGCGCTATTCGCCGACCGCCGATGCGCAAGCGGCGCTCGGGCGCGCCGGTGTCGTGCTCGACGTCATGGTCGACGCGGGGGTCATCACCCAGGCGCAGGCCGACGCCGCCGAGCCCGCCAACGTTCAGCTCGCGAAGGAAACTGGACAGAATAGCGCCCGCTATTTTACCGACTGGGCGCTGCCGCAGCTCGACATGCTGATCGACGAAGGCAGCGAAGCACTCGACGTCTATACGACGATCGACCTCGGCATGCAGCGCGCGGCGACCGCGGCGATCCAGGCCGACACGCCCGCCGGGGTGCAGGGCGCGCTGGTCTCGCTCGACCGCGACGGCGCGGTGCGCGCGATGGTCGGCGGCCGCGATTATGTCGCGTCGAACTACAACCGCGCGACGCAGGCGCTGCGCCAGCCGGGGTCGGCGTGGAAATTGTTCGTCTATATGGCGGCGCTCGAGGCGGGGTATAAGGTCAATGATCCGGTCGTCGACGAGCCTGTCACGATCAACGGCTGGAGCCCACGCAACTCGTCGGGCCGTTTCGCGGGCACCATGGACCTGCGCAGCGCCTTCGCTTACTCGGTCAACACCGTCGCGGCGAAGCTCGGCGACGAAGTCGGATTTTCGGCGGTCGCGAACATGGCGCGACGCTTCGGCATCACCACGCCCGTCAACACCCACCCCTCGATGGTGCTCGGCAGCGCCGAGGTCCGCGTGATCGACATGACCGCCGCCTTTGCCGCCGTCTCGCGCGGCGGCGTGTCGGTGCAGCCCTATGGCATCACCAAAGTGACGACGGCGGGCGGCGAACTTCTTTACCAGCGCCCTGCCGAGCGCGGGAATACACTCGTCGATCATTGGGTCGCGGCCGGGATTACCGATCTTTTGCAGACCGCAGTCAACACCGGCACCGGCCGGGCGGCGCAGATCGGGCGTCCCGTCGCGGGCAAGACCGGCACGACGTCGAGCAACAAGGACGGATGGTTCCTAGGCTTTTCGAGCGGGATCACCACCGGCGTGTGGATGGGTCGCGACGATGCCAAGCCCGTCGGCGGGCTGCAGGGCGGGCGCGCGCCCGCCCGCGCCTTCGCCGACTATATGCGCGTCGCGGTCGCGCGGCGCCCGGTCGAGCAGTTCGACACCGAAGTCGTGCTACCCGAATGGCAGCTCGAGGACGAAGGCGAAGCCTATATGGGCGAGCCCGGCGAAGACGGGTTCGTCGACGAGAATGGCATGCCGATCGAGCTGCCCTATGACAGCCGGCCGCCCGAAATGACGGGGCCGATGCCGCCGCCGGTCGACGAAGGACCGGTACTAGACCAGCAATGGATCGAGGAACAGACGGGGCGGCGCCCGCCCGCGGACAACAGTGCAGCGCCCCCGAATGGCGCGGCGCCGAAAAACGGCGGCCAGCCCAGATTGATCACGGTGCCGAAGACCGTGCCGCCGCCGACGGCGGCGCGGCCGACGCAACAGCGCCCGCCGTCGGAGCCTTCCGACTAAGCTCAGGCCGTGAAGCGATAACGGTGGAGCCCGCGACCTTCGCGGCGCAGCCAGCCGCGCGCCGCCGCGACGTCGCCGTCGTGCAGTTCGTCGACGAGCGCGTGGAACGCCGCTCCATGGTCCATATGGCGAAGATGCGCGACCTCGTGCGCGACGGTCGCGCGCCGGACATGGTCGGGCGCCATCACCAGCCGCCAGCTGTAGCGAAGGTCGCCGTCATGGGTGCAGCTGCCCCAGCGGCTGCGTGGATCGCCGACCCCAACGCGGCCCACCGCGAGCCCTGCCGCAGCAGCGATCTCGCGGCTCTCGCGCTCCATCAGGTCGAGCGCCTGTACCTTGAGCCAGCGTTCGATGCGCCGCCCGAGTGTCTCGAGCGGACCGCCGACGTGCAGCCGGTCACCATCGAGGCGGATCGCGCGCGGCGCGGCCGGCGCCCAGTCGACATGGCGCTCGATGCCGCGAAAGGGCAGCGCAGCGCCCGGCCCGACGACGATCGGCACCGCCGCCTTGCCGAGCTGTTCGGTGAGCCATGCCTGCTGCTCGCTCGCCCATTTGAGTGCCGCCCGCTCGCTGGCGCGGCGCGGCACGGTCAGCCGCAGCTCGCCGCGCGCGCCGTCGAAGACGAGGCGGTAGCGGCGCGATTGCGCATGGCAGACGACGCGTACCGGCCAGGCTTCATCGCCGACCTGGATGTGCGGCCGGTCGGCCGACCGATCAAACGACGCGTTCGACAAGATGATTCTCGAGCGGCCCCGCGACATCCTCGCCGACCGTCCAGCCGATGATCGACTGGCCCGCGCGGTGCACCGCCTCGCGATCGCCGCAGACGAGATAATGCCAGTCGGGCAAGGGTTCGCCCTCGGCGCGCAGTCGATAGGCGCAGCTCTGCGGCAGCCATTCAAGGTCGTCGACCTTTGCCTTGGTCAATGTCAGGCAATCGGGAACATGACGGCGGCGGTGCTTGTAATCGCTGCAGCGCGCGGTGGTAAGGTCGAGCAGGCGGCACGCGACATTGGTGGGATAGATGCGGCCGGTGTCCTCGTCTTCCAGCTTGTGCAGGCAGCATTTGCCGCAGCCATCGCACAGCGCTTCCCATTGCCCGGCGTCGAGACTGGCGAGCGGCGCTTCCCAGAAGGGGCGCTCCGATGTCGCCCCGGCCGCCATCACTTCACCCACTTCGCCAGCTCGGCGGCGACCTTGCCCGGCGCACCCTCGTCGACGTCGGTCGACGGGTCATCGAGCGGCAGCAGCGCGAGCGGCTTGCCGTCGGGATCCATCAGAAAGGCGAGCTGGCTGTGCGCCATCAGATAGCGGTCGGGCGCCGAGCCCGGCACCTTGTTATAGGTGACGACATAGGCCTTGGCAGCCGCGGCGATCTGTTCGGGGGTGCCTGTCAGGCCGAGCAGGCGGGGATGATAGCGCGCGACGAAGGGCTTCAAGGCCTCGGGCGTGTCGCGTTCGGGATCGACGGTGATGAAGAGCGGCGCTACCTTGGCGCCGCGTGCCGCGTCGGTCTTTTCGAACTGCGACAGGCCGCGCATCAGCTTTTGCAGGTCGACCGGGCAGATGTCGGGGCAAAAGCTGTAGCCGAAATAGACGAGGCGATATTGGCCGGCGAAATCGCTGTCGCGCACCGTTTTGCCATTCTGGTCGGTCAGCGTGAAGGCGCCGCCGATCCGCGCGCCCTCGAGCGGCGGCTTGGCAGGCGTACTCTCACCCGAACCATTGCATCCCGCGAGCGCGACGCCGAAAGCGAGGATCAGGCTTGCACGGACGAGCCTTTGTCCCATATTTGCGATATTCATCATGTGGCCAGCCTTGGTCGGCTAGCTTGCGAAAATCAACCATTGTCGTCGCCGTACGCGGCGGACAAATTGCCCCAGGGGGTCGCCCGATCATGTTTCGACGCGCGGAATTCCGCCTCGCCTCTTGCCTGTTGCTGCTGCTCGCGGTTGCGGGTCTCGCCCTCCCCGCGCAGGCGCAGTTCCGCGGTGGCTATGCCTTTCTGCAGGCGGTCGAGAACCGCGACGGGACCAAGGCGACCGAGGCGCTGAAGGATGACCCCTCGTTCGTCAACACGCGCAACCCCGACACGGGTGAAACGGCGCTGATCATCGTCGCCAAGCGGCGCGATATCAGCTGGCTGCGCTTCCTGCTCGCCAAGGGCGCCGATCCGTCGATCGGCGATCGTCAGGAAGTGACCCCCCTGATGCACACCGCGCTGATCAACTTCACCGACGGCGCTGAAGAGCTGCTCGACCGCAAGGCCCCCGTCGACCAGGCTAACCGGCGCGGCGAAACCGCGCTGATCCTTGCGGTGCAGGCGCGGAATGTCGCGATGGTCCGGTTGCTCGTGAAGCGCGGCGCCAATCCCGACAAGACCGACCATATCGCAGGCATGTCGGCACGCGACTATGCCAAGCGCAACGATCGTAGCGGAAGGATTCTCGCGCTGCTCGAAGCCAAGGCCGATACGCCGGAGCGCGAGTTCGGGCCGACCTTCGGACCGCAATGATCATTACAATGTGATAGATTTATTGACAGTCACATTATGATGTGAGACACGATGATCATGTCCACAATGCTCATCGATCGTATCCGCGCCATCGTCGACGACGGGGCCATGTCCCGCTCGGGTCTCGCTCGCGCCGCGGGTCTCCACGCCAACAGCCTGCGCGACCTCGACTCGCCCGGTTGGAACCCCACCGCCGAAACGCTGCGCAAGCTCGAAAACTGGCTCGCGAACGGCAGCGATCTGTCGCCGATGGCGAGCCCCGAGGAGATCATCGCCGAGGCGCGCAATGGGCGCATGTTCATCCTCGTCGACGATGAGGATCGCGAGAATGAGGGCGACCTCGTCATCCCCGCGCAGATGGCGACTCCCGACGCGATCAACTTCATGGTCACCCACGGCCGGGGCCTCGTCTGCCTGACGCTGACGAAGGCGCGCGTCGACACGCTCGGGCTCGAACTGATGAGCCGCAACAACGGCACGCGGCACGAAACCGCCTTCACGACGTCGATCGAGGCGCGCGAAGGGGTGACGACGGGTATTTCGGCGGGCGACCGCGCGCGCACTGTTGCCGTGGCCATCGACTCGGGCAAGACCCGCGACGACATCGTGACGCCGGGCCATATTTTTCCGCTGATCGCGCGCGACGGCGGCGTGCTCGTGCGCGCCGGCCATACCGAGGCGTCGGTCGACATCGCGCGGCTCGCGGGGCTCAACCCCTCGGGCGTGATCTGCGAGATCATGAACGACGACGGCACGATGGCGCGGCTCGACGACCTCATCCCCTTCGCGCGGCGCCACGGGCTCAAGATCGGCACGATCGCCGACCTCATCGCCTATCGCAACCGCAGCGACCGGCTGGTCGAATGCGTGTCCGACGATCCGTTCGAATCGGACTATGGCGGCGACTGGCGCCTCAAATCCTATCGCAACAAGATCGACGGCAGCGTCAATCTGGTGCTGCAGAAGGGGCCGGTCGATCCTGAAGGCGTGACGCTCGTGCGGATGCACGCCGTTTCGCTCTTCGACGACATCATGGGCCGCCCGGGTCCCAAGAAGCGCCGCCTCCAGCGGTCGATGGACGCGATCGGCGAAGCCGGCGCAGGGGTGATCGTGATGCTGATGCGCCCGCTGCCCGGCTCGGCCGATGCCGACGCGCTGCCGCCGCCGACCGGCGGCATGGACCTGCGCACCTATGGCATCGGCGCGCAGATCCTTGCCGACCTTGGCGTCCACGCGATGGAATTGCTCACCCCCACCCACAGCAATATCGTCGGCCTCGAAGGCTATGGCCTGTCGGTTGTCGGCGAACGCCCGATTCCCGGAGAAGCCTGATGGCACATGTTCTGATCGTTGAAGCCCGTTTCTATTCGCACCTCAACGACATGCTGCTCGACGGCGTGCGGAGCGCGCTCGAGGGCGAGGGGCATAGCCACGAAACGGTGACGGTCCCGGGCGCGCTCGAAGTGCCTGCGGCGATCTCGCTCGCCGCCGACAGCGGACGTTACGACGCCTATGTCGCGTTGGGCGTCGTGATTCGCGGCGAAACCTATCATTTCGAGGTGGTGTCGAACGAAAGCGCGCGCGGCATCATGGCGCTGACGCTCGACGGGCTCGCGATCGGCAACGGCATCCTGACCGTCGAAGATGAGGAACAGGCGCTTGCGCGCGCCGACAAGACGCGCAAGGATAAGGGCGGTGAAGCGGCGAAGGCCGCGCTCGCCATGCTCGCGCTCAAGGAACAATTCGGTATTGGTTGACCGCCCGCCCCCCAGCCGTTTTTCGGTCGTCGAGCGCGGCGGGCGGCTGGTGGTGATCGACCGCGAAACCGGGCAGATCCCGCCGACCGCGGCCGAGCGGATGGATGCGCATGATCGCCGCATGGGGGTCGAACCCCTTCGCCCCGCGGCGCAGGCTGCCGGCCCCGAGGCGATCCTCGAGCTTGCCAAAGCCGCTCCGGCGCCGCAGCGCGCCGCGATAAACCGCAAGCAGCCATGGGGCCGGCAGGCGAGGGGGAAGGGACCCGCCCGCATCCCGCAACGCCCGCAGTCTCAACCGCAAGCGAGCGACCGGAAGACGATCGTCACGGCGAAATGGTGGGATGCAAAGGGGCCGCGCACAATCGAACTGGGCCCGAACGGGCAGTCCGAACTGACCGGCCGCTTTATGGCCCTGTTCTTCGGCGTGGTGATCGCGGCGATCGTCATCGCCTTTATTGCGCCGCTGCTCTTGTTCGTCGCCGCGTTCCTGCTGTTCCGCTTCGGCGGCAATTTTCTCGGGCCGATCGGCGCCGCTATCGTCGACAAGGCGCTCGCCGAAAAGCGATGATCCGGACGGCAGCGGCCGCCCGGATCATCGGCCTGTTACGCCGGCTGCAGCGCCGGATAGTCGGTGTAGCCTTCGGGGCCCGGCGAATACCAGGTCTGCGGATTGTCGGCCGCCCAGTCGGCGCCGCTCTGGATCCGCTCGACCAGATCGGGGTTGCCGATGAAAGGCCGGCCGAAGGCGATCGCGTCGGCGGTGCCGCTGGCGAGCGCCTGTTCGGCGAGCGCGACATCATAATCGCTGTTGAGGATCAGCGGGCGCTTGAAAGCCGCCCGGATCGAAGGCGACTGTTTCGGCACATCGGTACGCCCGAAGGTGCCGTCGGGGCCGGGTTCGCGCAATTCGAGGAAGGCGATGCCGAGCGCGTCCAGCGCCGCGGCGGCGATCGGAAACAGCTTTTCGGGCGCGCTGTCGTCGACGCCCTGCGTATCGCCATTGGGCGACAGGCGCACGCCGACGCGGTCGGCGCCCCAGATCGAAATCAGCGCTTCGGTGACTTCGCGGAGCAGGCGGATGCGGTTTTCGACCGGGCCGCCATAATCATCGTCGCGCAGGTTCGACCCGTCGCGCAGGAACTGGTCGATCAGATAGCCGTTGGCGCCGTGCAACTGCACGCCGTCAAACCCGGCGCGCTTCGCATTTTCGGCCGCCTTGGCGTAGTCGGCGATGACGCGCGGTATTTCGCCAAGCTCAAGCGGGCGCGCAACTTCATATTCCCGGCGGCCGACCGGCGTGTGCGCCTTGCCCGGCGCCTGCGTCGCCGACGCGGAGACGGGCGGCTTGCCGTCGTTGAACACCGAATGGACGACGCGCCCCATGTGCCAGAGCTGCGCGACGATCCGCCCGCCGGCTTCGTGAACGGCGTCGGTCACCGGCTTCCAGCCTTCGACCTGCGCATCGGTCCAGAGACCAGGCGCGCTCGGCCAGCCGAGCCCTTCCTGCGAAATGCCCGTGGCTTCGGAAATGATGAGCCCCGCCGAGGCGCGCTGGCGATAATATTCGCGCGCGAGCTCGTTGGGCACGAAACCCGGTCCGGCGCGGCCGCGGGTCAGCGGCGCCATGATGATGCGATTCGGCGCGTCGATAGCGCCCAGCTGGATCGGATCGAACAGTGATACGGCCATATTTCCTCCACATTCACTTTCTTTGCGGGCCGGCCCCATCGGCCGCCGCCTTGGCCCGCGAAGCTATGGATGCAGCAGGGCCGACACAATGGTGGGTAGCAAAAGAAAATCTAAATGACAGCGAAGAAGGCGCGCGTCGACATCGTTATGTCCGCGCGGTTGCCGAACCGCGCGGCGCGGCCTATCTGACGCTCATGGCCTCCATCTTGCCCGCCGACCCGACCCTCGACGAGATTCGCGCCGCGCTCGCGCCGTTGATTGCCGCCTCGGCGGCGTTCGACGGGTTCGGCGATGCCGCGCTGGCGGACGCGGCGGCGCGCGTCGGCGTCGATCCCGATGTTGCGCGGCTCGCCTTTCCCGGCGGCGCGCGCGACATGGTCGACGCGTGGTTCGCCGACATCGATGCCGAAATGGAACGGCGCTGGCCCGCCGAAAAGCTTGCGACGCTCAAGATTCGCCAGCGGATCACGACACTCGTCGAAACGCGCATTGAACTGCTTGACCCCTACCGCGAATCGCTCCGCCGCGCGCTCGCGCTGCTCGCGCTACCGACCAATGCACCGCACGCCGCGAAGCTCGGCTGGCGCGCTGCAGATCATATGTGGCGCCTCGCGGGCGATACCGCGACCGACTATAATCATTACAGCAAGCGCGCGATCCTCGGCGCGGTCTATGGATCGACGATGGCGGTGTTCCTGAACGACGAGAGCGAGGATTTCGCCGATACGCGCGCTTTCCTCGCGCGCCGCATCGATCAGGTGATGCGTTTCGAAAGCTGGAAGCACCGCCGCGCCGCGCGCAGCGGCGAACGGCCGAGCCTCGCGCGTTTCGTCGGGCGGCTGCGTTATCCGGGGCGCTGATCGCCCAAGATAAGGGCTGGCGCTCGCCGAGTGTTATTGATAATCGCTCGCAAATGACTGCTTTGCTCGACAAGTCGCCGCTCGGCGTGATGGTGCGGATCGCCCGTATCGACTGGAATGCCATGTCCGACGACGAGGGCCGGCGCCTGCGCGAATTCGGCCTGATGGAAGGGTGCGAAGTCACCCCGCACCACCGTGGCAGCATCTTTTCGCGCGATCCGCTCGCGCTGACCGTCGGCCGCATGAAGGTGATCATCCGCGCCAGACAAGCCGCCGCGATCGAAGTGGAGCCCGCGGCATGACCGGCGCGATTCCCTCGATAGCGCTCGTCGGCAATCCCAACGCCGGCAAATCGAGCCTGTTCAACGCGCTGACCGGCGCGCGGCAGAAGATCGCCAACTATCCCGGCGTCACCGTCGAGCGGAAGGCGGGGCACGCCAGCTTCGCCGACGGCCGCCCGCTGTCGCTGATCGACCTGCCCGGCACCTACAGCCTGACGCCCGCGAGCCTCGACGAAGCGGTGACGCGCGACGTCGTGCTCGGCCGTCAGGCGGGCGAGACGCGCCCCGACGCGCTGATCGTCGTGCTCGACGCCGCGAACCTCGACAATCATCTGAGCTTCGCGATCGAGCTGCTGGCGCTCGGTCTGCCGACCGTCGTCGCGCTCAACATGGTCGATCTCGCGGCCCGCGACGGGCTGACGCTCGACGCCGAGCGGCTGTCGAGGGAACTCGGGGTCCCCGTCGTGCCGACAGTAGCGGTGCGCAAGCGCGGACTCACCGAACTGCTCGCCGCGATCGACAGCGCGATCCAGTCGCATTCGTCGCGCGGCCCCGCCGCACCCTCCGAAACGAACGACGCCGCGCTCCACCAGCGCGCCCGCGCGCTCGCGAAGGCCGCGATCGTCAGCGAAACCCCGGTGCGCCGCTGGACGCAGCGCGTCGACAATATCGTGCTGCATCCGGTCGCCGGGATGATCATCCTGCTCGCGCTGATGTTCGTGATGTTTCAGGCGGTTTACGCCTGGGCCGCGCCGCCCGCCGACGCACTCGAAGGCCTCGTCGGCACGATACAGGCGTGGGTGGTCGACAATATTCCGCAGAATTTCCTGCGCGACCTCGTCGTCGAGGGCCTGCTCGCGGGCGTCGGCGCGGTCGTCGTCTTCCTGCCGCAGATCCTGATCCTCTTCCTCTTCATCCTGCTTCTGGAAGCCTCGGGCTATATGACGCGCGCCGCCTTCCTGATGGACGGGCTGATGGGCAAGGTCGGGCTGTCGGGGCGCGGCTTCATCCCGCTGCTCTCCAGCTTCGCCTGCGCCGTCCCGGGCATCATGGCGACGCGCGCGATCCCCGACGAAAAGGACCGGTTGACGACGATATTGATCGCGCCCTTGATGACCTGTTCCGCGCGGCTGCCCGTCTATGCGCTGATCATCGCCGCCTTCATCCCGAACCGCGGCGTCGGCGGCACCGGCATCGGGCTGCAGGGGCTTGTGCTCTTCGGCCTCTATCTCGCGGGCATCGTCGGCGCGCTCGTTGTCGCCTTTGCACTCCGCCGCACGGTCGCCAAGGGCGCGGGCGCGGGCTTCATGATGGAAATGCCACGCTACCAGATGCCGCAGCTGCGCGACGTCCTGCTCGGCCTGTGGCAGCGCGCGTGGATATTCCTGCGCCGCGCCGGCACGATCATCGCGATGACCACGGTCGTGCTGTGGCTGCTTCTGACCTTTCCGCAGGCGCCCGAAGGCGAAAGCCAGGTGGAATATAGCGTCGCGGGGCGCATCGCGAGCGGGCTCGAGGTCGTCGTCGCGCCGATCGGTTTCAACCACGACATCGCGCTTGCGCTGATCCCCGCGATGGCGGCGCGCGAAGTCGCCGTATCGGCGATGGCGACGGCGAACGCGATCGACGCGGGCGACGACGAGGAAGCGATGGCCGAAACGCTTGGCGAACGGCTGCAGGGCAAATGGAGCCTCGCGACCGCGCTCGCCTTCCTTGCCTGGTTCGTCTTCGCGCCGCAGTGTATTTCGACGATCGCGATCACCCGGCGCGAGACTAATGGGTGGAAATGGCCGATGTTCATGGTTGGCTATTTGTTCCTGCTCGCCTATGCCGCTGCTGGTATCACTTACTGGACAGCCGTCGCCTTTGGCCTAGGCTGATCCTCCCAACTTTTGAGCGGAGCGGAGCGGCGGATGGCTGGCAGCGTCAACAAGGTAATTCTCATCGGCAATCTCGGCGCCGATCCCGAAATCAAGTCGTTCCAGAACGGCGGCAAGATCGCCAATATCCGCATCGCGACCAGCGAACAGTGGAAGGACCGCATGTCGGGCGAGCGCAAGGAGCGCACCGAATGGCATAATGTCGTCGTCAACGGCGACGGGCTGGTCGGGGTGGTCGAACGGTACCTCAAAAAGGGCTCGAAGGTTTATATCGAAGGCTCGCTGCGCACCCGCAAATGGCAGGACCGCGACGGTAACGACCGCTACACGACCGAAATCGTGATCGCGGGCATGGGCGGCACGCTGACCATGCTCGACGGCGCGCCGGGTGGCGGCGGCGGATCGCGCGGCGGCGGCGACTGGGGCGGCGGTTCGTCGAGCGGCGGCGGCTGGGACCAGGGCAGCGGCGGCTCCTCCGGCGGCGGCGGCTCGGGCGGCGGCTGGAACCAGGGCGGCGGCAGCTCGGGCGGCGGACGCCCGCCGTTCGACGACGACCTGGACGACGACGTTCCGTTCTGAGGACCGGCTGAACGATGAGCGACCTGCTGACCGCCGCCGATGTCGCGCGCGGCGTGTGCCGGCTGTTTGCGCAAGCGGGGCTGGTCGCGATTCCCGAGGTCACCTTGCCCAACGGGCGGCGCACCGATCTCACCGCGATCGACGCCAAGGGCCAGATCACGATCGTCGAGATCAAGGTCAGCCGCGCCGACCTGCACGGCGACGGCAAATGGCCCGACTATTGCGACTGGTGCGACCGCTTCTATTGGGCGCTCGCCTCGGGGCTCGACCCGGCGATCCTCGAAACCCCCGATTATCGTCCCGAAAGCTCGGGGCTGATTATCGCCGACCGCTATGGCGCGGCGGTGGTGCGCGAAGCCGCAAGCTGCAACCTCGCCCCCGCGCGGCGCAAGGCGGAACTGCTGCGGATCGGACGGCTCGCGATGCGGCGGTCTATGGTCGCGGCCGACCCTGAACTGGCGGCGGGTTGGGGAGAGGGTTAGCCTCGGTCGATCCGTGCCGAATCAAAGCCCGCTTCATATTGCGGCGCGGAATCGGCGATGCAAACCCAGGGCGCCTTCGACCCGACGAAAATATGAGCCGCATAACCGCGGAAGCCCGGATCGTCGTCGAGCAGGCCCGCCGGTACAAAGAAAAACTTGCCGTTCGCGTCGCTTAGCGGCGCTGGACTGCCGCATCGCCGGCAGAAATGCGATGCCCAGCCCCCGCCGTCGGGGACGGCGAAACGTTCGATCAAATCCTCGCCCGCCAGCCAGCGGAAACTGGCGGCCGGCGCATAGAAGACGGCATTGCCGTCCGTCCCCGATACCTTGCGGCATTTGGAACAATGGCATTGGCCGGCGGCGCCGAATTTTCCGTCGATTTCGAAACGGATATCGCCGCACAGGCAGGAACCGCGTATCGCCGTTGCCATCGCCGACCTCCTTCCCCGTTTGCGGTGCCCTTATCCCCGCGCCTGCATGCGGGCGAGGTAGCGCGCGAGGATATCGATCTCGAGATTGACCGGACGCCCCGCCGCCGCCTCGTTCAGCGTCGTCATCTCCTGCGTATGCGGGATGATGTTGAGCGTGAAATGCGCCTCGCCGTCCGGCTGGTCGGTCACTTCGTTGACCGTCAGCGACACGCCGTCGACGGTGATCGATCCCTTGGGCGCGATATGCGGTGCGAGCGACGCGGGCGCGGCGACGGTCATGGTGACGCTGTCGCCGACCGGCTCGACCGACACGATGCGGCCGATGTCGTCGACATGGCCCGTGACGATATGCCCGCCAAGCTCGTCGCCGATCTTCAGCGCGCGTTCGAGGTTGAGGCGGCGCCCCCGATCCCACATCCCCGGTGCGGTGCGCGCGAGCGTTTCGCCGCTCGCGTCGATCGCGAACCAGTGGCCCTCGGCATCGGCGCCCTTGTCGACGACCGTCAGGCACGCGCCCGAACAGGCGATCGAGGCGCCGAGGTCGACCGCGCTGGTGTCGTAAGCGGTGCCGATGACGAGCCGCGTGTCGCCGCGGTCTTCGCGGCTGCGGATGGTGCCGATGTCGGTGATGATGCCGGTGAACATATAGCCCTCAAATTGTCCTGATGCGCTCGTAGACGTCGAGCCGGTCGCTGCCAAGCATCCGGATGTCGATCTGACGCCAGCGGCCGTGGGCTTCGGCAAGGTCGGTCAGGCCGATGTCGCCGAGCGCGGACCTGCCGCCGCCGATCAGGATCGGCGCGCGATAGAGTAAAAGCCGGTCGACGCGGTCGGCGGCGAGAAAGGCCGACGCCGCGCCGGCGCCGCCCTCGACGAGCAGTGAATCGACGCCGTCGATCGATTCGGGCGCGGCGACGGCGGTCCAGCCCTCGGGCGCGGTGCCGCTGGTCAGGAGCAGCTTCTTCGGGCTGCGGCCTTCGAGCCCCGGCAGGCGCACGTCGAGCTTGGGCGTATCGGCGTCGAGCGTCCCGCGCCCGACTAGGATTGCTTCATGGCTCGCGCGTTCGAGATGCCCGTGCGAACGCGCGCGCGCGCCGGTGATCCAGCGGCTCGACCCGTCGGCCATCGCGATACAGCCGTCGAGCGACGTCGCGAGCTTCAGCGTCACGAAGGGCCGGCCCAGGGCCTGCCGCGTCCACCAGGGCGCCATCGCGGCGCGCGCGTCGGCGGGAAGGACGTTGAAGACCACTTCGATCCCCGCATCCTGCAGCCGCTCTATGCCCTTGCCGTCGGTGCGCGGGTCGGGATCCTGCGCAGCGATCACGACCCGCGCGACGCCCGCGGCGATCAGCGCATCGCTGCACGCGGGCCCGCGCGGGCTCGCGTGGGCGCAGGGTTCGAGGGTGACATAGGCGGTCGCGCCGCGCACCGCAGCGCCCGCCGCAGCGAGCGCCATCGCTTCGGCATGCGGGCGGCCGCCGGGCTGCGTCCAGCCGCGCGCGACGACGCGCCCGTCCTTGACGATCAGACAGCCGACATTAGGGTTGGGTGCGGCGGCCGGTCGGCCGCGCCGCGACAGCGCGATGGCAACCGCCATCCAGTCGGCGTCGGCGGTCGCTCGGCGCATCCGGTCAGTCGGCGGCTTTGGGCGGTGCGCCGCGCGCCGCGCGCTCGGCGAGCGTCGAGCGCGTCTGTGCGGGCGCCGGCTTTTTCTTCGCCGCCGCGGCCGCTTCCTCGCCCAGCGTCTCGCGCGTCACCTTGTCGGCTTCGCTCGAATCATATTCGATGCCGAGGCTGTCGGCGAAGCGCTGATATTCGGCGCGCTTCTTCGCATTTTGCAGCGTCGTTTCCTTGGCGCGCGCGACCCAGTCGGCGCGAATCTCGTCGGCGCTGCGCGTCGCTTTCCAATTTTCGAAATAGATGATCTGCGCTTTCGGCTTCTCATAGGGGATCAGATATTGTTCGATCCCGTTGAAGACGAGCCAGGTCAGCGCGAGCGCGACGCCCCAGATCGCCCAGCGGTGCGGGCGCGGTTCGCGGATATAGGACCAGAAATCGGACAGGCCGCCGCCCACGTCGACTTTGTTGAACATTCCCATCGGTGCAATTTAGGCGATCTTGCGGCGATTTGCGAGAGGAAGCGGCGCGGCGCGTCGATTGCATCGGATGGCGGTCGGAAAAGCCGACGATTGCAAAAAATGCAATTACGGATGCTTTTTTCGCAGTTGCAACATTCATTGTGCACTGCAATATCACACTTGCCTTTTAGGCATCCTCTCCCAAAACTTTCACGGGCCGCCCTTGGGCGGCCCTTTTTTTCGACTTTTTTGGTTGAGAGGGTCGATTCGGCTCGTTCGAATCAGCCCTGCGTCGGAGTCCGCGCTTCGAATCGCCGCACTTCCGCAATGAAACTGCCCGGCAAGGGTGTCGGCTGACCGCTATCGGTGTCGAGATGGGCATAGCTGATCTCGATGTCGGTAAGCCGTTCATTATCGCGAAAAATCCCGCAATGAAGCGTGAAGTTCGTCCGGCCGAAACGACTGATTCGCGCGGCGATCGTGATCAGCTCGTCGAGCCGCGCGGGCGCATGATAGTCGATCTCGCAGTGCGTCTCGCGAATGTCTGTGCCATATTGGTTAAAATAGGGGCCGGGCTGACCTTCGCCGAGGGCGCGGAAATATTCGGTCACCCCGATGTCGGCATAAACCAGATAATTGGCGTTGAAGACGATATTCTGTCCGTCGATCTCGTTGAAGCGCACGCGGACGCGCTCCTGGACGCGGAAATCGTCGAGCGGCACGGCGCTGCGAGCGTCGGTCATGCGTGCCTCAGGCTGCGAGTGCGGCGGGGCTGCGGTCGAGCGGCGCGCACGCAGCTTCGAGCCATTCGCGCTCCTCGCCCGCCATGCCCGCGCCAAGCTTCGCCAGCACCTCGGCATGATAGGCGTCGAGCCATTCGGCCTCCGCCGCCGAGAGCAGCGACACATCGACCAGATTTTGCGCGATCGGCGCAAAGGTGATCGTCTCGAACCCCAGCATATCCTCTTCGGCGCCGTCGATGCGGACCGGCGTGACGACGACGAGATTCTCGATGCGGATCCCGAAAGCACCCGCCTTGTAATAGCCGGGCTCGTTCGACAGGATCATGCCGGCGTGCAGCGGTTCCTCGGTTCCCGCCTGACCGCCCGCAGGCTTGGCGATGCGCTGTGGCCCTTCGTGCACCGCGAGATAGGATCCGACGCCGTGCCCGGTCCCATGCGCATAATCGACCCCGTCGGCCCACAGATATTGGCGCGCCAATATGTCGAGCTGGCTGCCACGCGTTCCCTTGGGAAAGCGCGCGGTCGCGAGCGCGATATGCCCCTTCAGCACCTGCGTGAAGCGACGGCGCATCTCGGCGGTGGGTGTGCCGATCGCGATCGTGCGCGTGATATCGGTCGTACCGTCAGCATATTGGCCGCCCGAATCGACGAGGTAGAGCGTCCCGGTCTCGATCGCGCGGTTGGTCGTTTCGTCGACCTTGTAATGCGGCAGCGCGCCGTTGGGACCGGCGGCCGAGATCGTGTCGAACGACAGATCCTTGAGCGCGCCGCTTTCGTCTCGAAATTCGCGCAGCTTCGCCGCCGCGCCGAGTTCGTCGAGACCGCCCTGCGGCGCTGCCGCTTCCATCCATTTGAGGAAACGCGACACCGCGACGCCGTCGCGGACGTGCGCGGCGCGCGTGCCGTCCAGTTCGGTCGCATTCTTGATCGCCTTGGGCAGCACCGCGGGGTCGCGGTGACGCGCGATCTTCGCGCCGGCTCCGTCGAGCGCGGTGAAGATCGCCGCGACCGCGCGGTCGGGATCGACCGCCACCTTCTTGCCCGAAAGATCGGCGAGCGCGGCCTCGAATGCGTCGCGGTCGTGGATGCGGACGCTGTTGCCGAGATGTGCGCGCACCGCGTCGGTGAGCTTTTCAGGGGCGATGAACAGGTCGGCGGTCGCATCGGCGTGGAGCAGCGCAAAGGCGAGGCCCACCGGCGTGTGGCTGACGTCTTCTCCGCGAAGGTTAAAGGTCCATGCGATCGAATCGAGCGCGGTCATCACCGTCGTGTCGAGCCCCTTCGCCTTCAACCAGTCGGCGATGATCTCGCGCTTCTCGACCGCACCCTGCCCCGCGAGCGCGGCATCGTGAACGGTCACCACCGCATCGCTCGGCGCCGGCTGGTCGTCCCACGCCGCGTCGATCGGGTTCGCGTCCACCGCGACGAGGCTCGCGCCCTTCGCCGCCAGCGCCTTTTCCAGCCCCCGCGCCCAGTCGATGCCGTGCAGCCACGGGTCGTAACCGACCTTCTGCCCCGCGCTGACGTTCGCGCCGAGCCATTCGGCGACGCTCGACTGCGGCACGCCGACATAGTCGAACAGCGACCCGTCGACCTGATCGCGGACCTGCACCGTATAGCGCCCGTCGACGAACACCGCCGCCTTTTCGGGCAGCACCGCCGCGGTCCCGGCCGATCCGCCGAAGCCGGTGAGCCACGCCATGCGCTGCGCATAGTCGCCGACATATTCGCTCATATGCTCGTCGCTGATCGGCACGACGAAGCCTTCGAGGCCGCGGGCGGCGAGTTCGGCACGGACACGCGCGAGGCGTTCTGCATGGATGGCGCTGGACATCAGACGTTCCTTATTCCTACATCGCAAGCGATCCCGCCCCATCGGGGCGACACCGCGGGGGATTTTCGTGATGCGCGCTATTTGGATGTTTCTGGCGGCAATTGCCACCCCGCTTGTCGCATCGCCGCCCCTGCTTGCCCCCCCGCTTTTCGCCAAAGAGAAAGACGCCGCATTGACCAGCCCGACCCCTGCCCTGCCCGCCGCCCCCGTCGCGGAAAGGCGCCCGCACGAAATGACGCTGCACGGCAAGACGCTGTCCGATCCGTACCACTGGCTGAAGGACGAGAGCTATCCGGTGATCGATGACAAGGACGTGCTCGACTATGTGAAAGCCGAAAACGCCTATTTCGACGCTGCGATGAAGCCGCACGCGGCGCTCGTCGAAACTTTGTTTCAGGAGATGAAGGGCAGGATCAAGGAAGCGGATTCGTCGGTGCCGCAGAAGGACGGCGACTGGGTCTATTGGGTCGAATATGAAGAGGGCGCCGAATATAAGAAATGGTATCGGCGGCCCGTCGCGGGAGGCGAGCCGGTCCTGATCCTCGACGAGGTCGCGATGGCCGCGGGCAAAGATTATTTCCGTCTCGCCGAGGTGTCGGTGAGCCCGAACGGCAAGCTGATGGCCTATTCGTTCGACGACAATGGCTCCGAACGCTTCGAGGCGCGCATCCGCAACCTCGAGACGGGCGAGCTGCTTCCCGACACCATCCCCGGCACGCTATCGTCGCTCGTCTGGACGTCGGGTAACGACGCGATCCTCTACGGTCTCGCGAACGAGAATTGGCGCACCGACAACGTCCGGCTCCACAAACTCGGCACGCCGATCACGCAAGACAAATTGCTCTACAAGGAGGCCGACATCGGCTTCGGCGTCGGGATCGGCAAGACCGCCGCCGACAATTATATCGTCGTCGCGACGGGCGATAACGAGACGAGCGAGGTCTATCTGCTCCCCGCCGACAATCCCGAGGCGGAGATGCGGCTCGTCTCGGCGCGCAAAAAGGGCCGCGAGTATAGCGTCGATGAACGCGAGGGCACGCTCTACATCCACACCAACGACGAGCATCCCAATTTCCGCGTCGCGACCGCGAGCGTTGCGAAGCCCGGCGAATGGAAGACGCTGATCCCCGGATCGGACGACAATTACATCACCGGCCTTTCGGTTTTCCGCGACTATTTCGTGCTCGAATCGCGCGAGAAGGGCGTCGATCAGGTCGATATTCGCACATATGACGCGCCGCTCACCCCGGGCCGGATCAAATTTCCCGAGGCGACCTATGTCGCGGGGCTCGGCGACAATCCCGAATATCATCAGGAAAAGCTGCGGCTCGACTATGAATCGATGGTCACCCCCGACACGGTGTTCGATTACGACCTCGCCAAACGAGAACTCGAAACGCTGAAGGTACAGGAGATTCCTTCCGGTTATAATCAAGACGATTATATAACCGAATTGGTAAACATGCCCTCCCGTGACGGCACGCCGGTTCCGGTGTCACTCGTCTATAAACGGGGCACGCCGCGCGACGGCAGTGCGCCGATGCATCTCTATGTCTATGGCTCATACGGCTACCGCGTCCCGCCGGGCTTCTCGACAACGCGCCTCAGCCTCGTCGACCGCGGCATGATCTACGCCATCGCGCATGTCCGCGGCGGCGACGACCTCGGCCGCGCCTGGTATCTCGCGGGCAAGACCGACCAGCGCAAGAATACGTTCAACGATTTCGTCGACGTCGCCAAAGGGCTGATCGCAGCCAAATATACGAGCGCGGGCAAGATTTCGATCGAAGGCCGCTCGGCGGGCGGACAGGTGATGGGGGCGGTCTATAATCAGGCGCCCGAGCTGTGGGGCGCGGTGCTCGCGGGCGTTCCCTTCGTCGACGTGATCAATACCATGGTCGACGAGACGCTGCCGCTGACCCCCGGCGAATGGCCCGAATGGGGCAATCCGATCACCGACAAGGCGGCGTTCGACTATATGCTGAGCTACAGCCCCTACGACAATGTGACGGCAAAGGCTTATCCGCCGATGCTGGTGTCGGCAGGGCTCAACGACCCGCGCGTGACCTATTGGGAGCCGGCCAAATGGGTCGCGAAGCTCCGCGCGACGCGGACCAATGATTCGACTTTGTTGCTGCGCACCAACATGGGCGCGGGCCACGCCGGCAAGTCGGGCCGCTGGGGCGCGCTGCGCGAGGATGCCGAGGAGTTCGCTTTCGTGCTGACGCAGCTCGGGGTCGAGAAATAATCGCGATAGTCCGTATCGACTAAACCACCAGCCGTGCAGCCCATTTCAAGGGTTGCCTTGAAGAGGGCAATATATATAAGCCCTTATATATGGACTATCGGTCAGGCCTTGGAACACGTCTGCGGTTGCTGGTGGCCGCGCTCGACGACGCGGTCGAGCAGGCTTATCGCGACGCGGGCCTCGATTTCCGGCCGCGCTTCTACCCCTATTTTCGGTTGCTCATGGCGCGCGAGTCGGCATCGGTCGGCGAATGCGTCGCCGCGCTTGGCTTCACCCAGCCCGCCGCCACCCAGACGCTGCAGACGATGGTTCGCGAAGGCCTGATCGAACCGGTTCCGGGTCGCGACCGGCGCGAACGGCGTTTTTCCCTCACCGTCGGCGCGCGCGCGATTATACCCGATCTCGAAGCGATCTGGGCCGCGACCGCCGGTGCCGCGCGCGCGCTCGACGCGGCGCTGCCGCAACCTCTGGGCGCGACCGTCGATGCCGCCCTCGAACAACTCGAACGCCAGTCGTTTGGCGACCTTATCAGGAAGGAGCGCTTGCCATGATACGAGCCCTGCTTTTGCTGGCGTTCGCTTGCTTCGCGCTGCCCGCCGCGGCGCAACCGATCAGCGCTGCTGACCGGGGGCAAACGATTGACGAAATCGCTCATTTGCTCGCGACGCGCTATGTCGACGCCGACAAGGGGAAGCGGATAGCCGCCGAGTTGCATCGGGCGAAGAGGCAATGGAGGGATGTCGCCGACGGCCTCGCCTTCGCCAAAGCGCTGACGGGCTGGCTACGGCAGGTTTCGGGCGACGGGCATTTCGCGGTCGATTACAGCGCCAGCCCGATCCCCGCCGACGGCGGCGACAAGACCTTTCTCGACGCGGAGATCGAGCGTTATTATGGCGCACACGTCAATCACGGCGTGCAGAAAATCGAACGTCTCGACGGCAATATCATGCTGATCGACCTCCGCGTTTTCCCGCCCCCGGCGCTTGGCGGCGACGTCATTGCCGCGATGATGACCGTTGCGGCACAAGGCGACGCGCTGATCATCGATCTGCGCAACAATGGCGGCGGCATGGAAACGGTCGACACGATCGTCAGCCAGCTCGTTCCCACGGGGTCGCCGCTCAGCGGCAGTTTCGACCGTCCGAGCGGCAAGACGACGCCCCATGTCTCGCCTGCGCCGTCCGAAGGGCGCCGGTTCGGCGAGACGAAGCCGCTCTATATCCTGACCAGCAAGCGCACCTTCTCGGCCGCCGAGGCGCTCGCTTACGACCTTCAGGCCCTGAAACGCGCGACGATAGTCGGCGAAGTCACGGGGGGCGGCGCCAACCCGTTCGAATATCGCCGCGTGCACCCGCATTTCGCCCTGAGCCTGCCCGAGAAACGGTCGGTCAACCCGATCACCGGAACCAACTGGCAGGATGTCGGGGTCAGGCCCGACGTCGCGGTCCCCGCCGACCGGGCGCTCGAAACCGCGCTATCGCTCGCGAAGGAAGCACTCGCCAGAACGCCCGGCGGTAGTCAGGACAAATAGCCCCGCGTGACGAGGTCGCGCTCCAACTCCATCGCGCCGCGAAAATGATGCCCCGCGATGCCGGCCGATTCGGCGCCCGCGACATTGGCGGCATTGTCGTCGATGAAGATCGCGCCCGCGGGGTCGATACCGAAGCGCTCGATCGCGAGCGCGTAAATTACAGGATCGGGCTTCATCAGCTTTTCGGTGCCCGACACGATGATGTCGCGGAAACGGTCGAACACCGGCTGGGTCGGACGGAAGCCTTCCCAGAACTCATGCCCGAAATTGGTGATCGCGAACAGCGGAACACCCGCAGCATCGAGCCGCTCGACCAGGTCGAGGCTGCCCGGCACCGGACCGGGGATCGTTTCGTTGAAGCGCGTTGCATAGGCGTCGATCAGTGCAACATGCGCCGGAAACTCGGCTTTCAGCTCGGGAACCATCTCGGCGAGCGGGCGGCCGGCGTCGTGCTGGAAATGCCACTCGGGCGTGACGACGTTGGTGACGAACCACTCGAGCTCGTCCTTCTCGGCGATCAACTTTGCGAAGAGAAAGCGCAGGTCCCAGTCGAACAGGACGCGGCCGACGTCGAAGATAACGCTCTGGCGAATCATGGGCACTCCAGACACGTGAAAGCGCCGCCGGAAGCATCCGACGGCGTCACGCTAACTCGCAATTGCGCGCGGGGCGGCAAACGCCCCGGCAGGGACATCAGCCCTGGCGCGCCTTGAAGCGGCGGTTGGTCTTGTTGATCACATAGGTGCGCCCACGGCGGCGGATCACGCGGTTATCCCGGTGGCGGTCCTTCAGCGACTTCAGGCTGTTGCGAATCTTCATCGTTCTGTTCCGTAAATCTTGGCGTTGTTACGCGAAGCGGCGCAACTATGGGGAAGCGGGCAAAAAGTCAACCGCCGCCTGACGAGAAAACGTCGCCCCCGCGAAGGCGGGGGCCGCTGGCAGCCTAGGGCAAGGTCGATGACGGCCCCCGCCTTCGCGGGGGCGATGGAATTACCCTGCCAAAGCCTTCTGCCGCCGTCTTTGCACCGACGAGCCATAGCCCATCGCCTCGCGATATTTGACGACGGTGCGCCGCGCGATGTCGTGCCCCTCGGCCGACAGTTTCTGCGCGATCGTCTCGTCGGAGAGGATCGCCCTCGCATCCTCGCCTTCTATCATCGCCCGGATCCGGCTCTTCACCGCCTCGGCCGATACCGCACCGTCGCCCCCGGTCGCGGCGATTCCGCTCGAGAAGAAATATTTGAGTTCGAAGAGGCCGCGCGCACAGCTCAGATATTTGTTGCTGGTGACGCGGCTGACGGTCGATTCGTGCATGCCGATCGCCTCGGCGACCTGACGCAGCGTCAGCGGGCGCATATGCGCGACACCGTTCAGGAAAAAACCTTCCTGCTGCTTCACGATCTCGCTCGCAACCTTGACGATCGTGCGCTGACGCTGGTCGAGCGCGCGCACGAGCCAGTTGGCGCCCGCGAGCTGCTCGGACAGCCACGCCTTGCTCTTCGCCGCCGCGCCCTGCGCGAGTTCGGTGTAATAGCGGCGGTTGACGAGCAGGCGGGGCAGGGTGCCATTGTTGATCTCGACCGCCCAACCCTTCGCGGTCTGGCGAATATAGAGGTCGGGGACGACCGCGGGCGCACCCTCGCCGCCGAATTTGAGGCCGGGACGCGGATCATAGCCGCGCAGCTCGCGAATCATGTCGGCGAGATCCTCGTCATCGACCCCGCAGATGCGCTTCAATTGCGGGAAAGCGCCCTTGGCGACCAGATCGAGATGCGCGATCATCGTCGCCATCGCGGGGTCGTAGCGGTCGGCCTCGCGCGCCTGAATCGCGATACATTCGGCGAGGTCGCGCGCGCCGACGCCCGACGGGTCGAAGCACTGGATGCCCGCCAGCACCGTTTCGACCAGCGCCAGCGGAACGCCGAGCTGCGCGGCAAGCTCGGCAAGGTCGGCGCGCAGATATCCCGCCTCGTCGATCAGCGCGACCAGCTGCCCTGCGACGATCGCCTCGATTCCGCCGAACCGCTCGCCGACCTGCGCGAGCAGATAGTCGTGGAGCGTCCCCTCATGCTCGGCGAAACTGTCGAAATCGATATCCTCGCCGCTGCCCGAAAGCCCGACATTGTCGCTCGCGCTGTCGTGGTGGAAGCTTTCGGCCAGGTCGACGTCGAGGTCGTTCGCGCTTCCGTCATCGGCCGACAGCGCCCGATCCGCCTCAAGCGACGCGGCTTCCGCGACGGGCGCTTCACCAGCGGGCTCGTCGCCGCCGGCGCCCTCGCTGTCGGCCGACGCCGTATCGAGCAGCGGATTGCCCTCGAGCGCCTCGGCCAGATAGGCTTCGAGTTCGAGGTTCGACAGCGCCAGCAGCTTGATCGCCTGCTGCAGCTGCGGCGTCATCACCAGCGATTGCGACTGGCGGAGATCGAGACGCGGACCGAGCGCCATCGGCGGCTAGTCGATCACAGGGAAAAACCCTCGCCGAGGTAGAGGCGACGCACCTCGGGGTCGGCGACGAGTTCGGCCGGAGAACCGGCAAGCAGCACCTTGCCGTCGTAGATGATGCAGGCGCGGTCGACGAGGTCGAGCGTTTCGCGCACATTATGGTCGGTGATCAGCACGCCGATGCCGCGCGTCTTGAGGTCCGCGACGAGGTCGCGGATATCGCTGATCGACAAGGGATCGATACCCGCGAACGGTTCGTCGAGCAGGATGATCGAGGGGTTGGCGGCGAGCGCGCGCGCGATTTCGGCGCGCCGGCGTTCGCCGCCCGACAGCGCCATCGCGGCGGCATCGCGCAGCCGCGTGAGGCCGAATTCGTCGAGCAGCTCCTCGAGCCGGCGCTCGCGCGCGATCTTGTCGGGCTCGGCGAGTTCGAGCACCGCCTCGATATTCTGCGCGACCGTCATACCGCGAAAAATCGAGGTTTCCTGCGGCAGATAACCGAGGCCGAGGATCGAGCGTCGGTACATCGGCAACGCGGTGATGTCGGCGCCGTCGAGCATAATGCGCCCGGCGTCGGGCTTCACCAGCCCCATGATCGAATAGAAGCAGGTCGTCTTGCCAGCGCCGTTGGGGCCGAGCAAACCGACAACCTCGCCCTTGCCGACCGACAGCGAGACGTCCGACAGCACGACGCGCTTGTCATAGCTTTTGGCGATCGAGATGACCGCAAGACCGTTGCCCGCCGCCGCATCCTCGCGGACGTGCGCGCGATGCTCGGTGACGCCATGATCGCCCTCGGAAAGCGTTGCCACGGTGGATTCGTCGTCGGTCATAGGTCGGTCGGTTCCGTTTCTAGCTCCCGTGCGGCGTTACCCCAGCGACGCGGCCAAGGTCAATCTGGCAAGATTTTTGCAAGACAACCAAGGGCGGCATCGTCGGCGGCGCTCAATGCGCCGCCTGCGGCCCCCGCACGATCCCCGACAAGGCGAGCTGCTCGTCGATCGCGGCGAGCAGGCGCGCGAGCGCCGCCTCGTCCTTCGCCTCGGCGCGCGCGACGAGCACGTCCTGCGTGTTCGAGGCGCGAAGCAGCCACCAGCCATCGTCGGTCAGCACGCGCGCGCCGTCGGTGCGGTCGACCTTCGCCCCCGATTCGGCGAGCCGGTTCAGAACTTCGTCCACAATGGCGAACTTGCGGCTCTCGTCGACCTGGAAGCGCATTTCGGGCGTGTTGACCATCGGCGCCATATCGCCGCGCAGGGCGGTTACGCTCTGCCCGAGCTTGGTCGCCGCCTCGATCAGCCGTACCGCGGCATAGGGCGCGTCATCATAACCATAATAGCGGTCGGCAAAGAAGATATGCCCGCTCATCTCGCCTGCCAGCGGGCTCGTGGTTTCCTTCATCTTTGCTTTGATCAGGCTGTGACCGGTCTTCCACATCAAAGGTTCACCGCCGAGCTCGGCAACACGGTCGAACAGCGCCTGGCTCGCCTTCACGTCGGCGATGACCGTTGCGCCGGGCAAATCCTTCAGCACCGCAGCGGCATAGATTTGCAGCAGCTGGTCGCCCCAGATCACCCGGCCCTCGCCGTCGATCGCGCCGATGCGGTCGCCGTCTCCATCGAAAGCGACGCCGAAATCGAGACTCTTCTCGGCGACGAGCTTCCTGAGATCGGCGAGATTCTTTTCCTCGGTCGGGTCGGGATGGTGGTTCGGAAAATGGCCGTCGATGTCGGTAAACAGCAGGTGATGCTCGCCGGGAAGGCGCGCGGTCAGCTTCTCGATCACGGTGCCAGCGGCGCCGTTGCCGGCGTCCCAACCGATGCGGAAGGCGCCGCCCGCGAAACCTTCGACCAGCCGGTCGACATAGGCGTCGACGATGTCGATGCTCTCAGACGTGCCTTCGCCCGCATCCCAGTCGCCCGCGGCGGCCATTTCGCCGATGGCCAAAATGTCGGCGCCAAAGAAGGGACGCCCCTGAAACACCATCTTGAAACCATTATAGTCGGGGGGGTTGTGGCTGCCGGTTATCTGTATGCCGCCGTCCACATCTTCGGTTGAAGCGGCATAATAGAGCATTGGCGTGGGCCCGAGCCCGACGTTGAGCGCATCGACGCCCGCGGCGTTGATCCCGGCGATCAGCGCGTCGGCGAGCATCGGGGACGAGAGGCGTCCGTCATAGCCGACCGCGATGCGCTTGCCGCCTGCGCGGCGAATCAGCGTCGCGAAGCTGCGCCCGATGGCATAGGCGTCCTTGTCGGACAGCGTGTCGCCAACGACGCCGCGAATGTCATATTCGCGCAGCATCGTCGGGTGGAAATTGTGCGTCATCTTTGATCCTCTTGGGGAGAGAAAGGGTCAGGCGGCGGCGAACAGATCCCCATCCGGATGGAATCGCTCGCGCGCCGGGAGGTTCAGTCCGCCCATCGCCTCGCGGAGTTCCTGCCGCGCGACGACGTGGCCGATTCCCATGCCGCCGAGATGCGCCTTGTCGAGCAGGGTGAGGCCAGCCGGGAAAAGCTCGCGATAGATGACGCGCTCGCCGAGCCCGGGGATGACGCGAAACCCGACGCGGCGCGACAGCTGGGTCAGCGCCTCGCCGACGCGGCGCATATTGTGCGCGTCGACATGCTGGAGGCGGTTGCGCAAGATGATCCAGTCGATCGTCCGCCCGTCGCTCTTCGCGCGCGCCTTGCGCGTGTCCCAGATGAGTTCGGAATAAAAGCTCGGCCGGGTGACCTGGAAGGTCTCGGGATCGACCTGTCCGATCAGGTCGAAATCGATGAAACTGTCGTTGATTGGCGTGACGAGCGTATCGGCGCTCGTCGCAAGGTGGCGCGCGAAGACGTCGTCGCGCCCCGGCGTGTCGGCGATCAGATAATCGACATCGACGCTCAGCCGCGCGACCTGCTCGTCGAGTTCTTCGATCGTCGATCCGGTGAACACCTCGAAGCGCGGGGTCGGCAGCGCGATGTCGCGGCGCTTTGCGGTATTCTCGCGATTTTCGAGATAGCGGTGGAAGGTGCGCTGGCGCGGGTCGAGGTCGATGCCCGCGACGCGCCACCCCTGGCTCGCCAATGCGACCGCGAAATGCACGGCGCAGGTCGATTTGCCCGTCCCGCCCTTTTCGTTGGCAAAGATGATGCGGTGCGGTGCGGGCGTCGTCATGAGCGTTGCGATTTTCCTGTTGGCACGGCATGGGCGGCCGTCGCGCGAAGTGATATAGTCGCGCCAATATCGGAGGGCGACGAACCGTGCAAATCATCCGTGACATCGCGATGCTGCACCGTGCCGTTACGGCACTGAAACAGGGAGGCAAGAGCGTCGCGCTCGTGCCGACCATGGGTTCGCTGCACGACGGACATCTCTCGCTCGTCCGCATGGGCCGGCGCGTCGCCGACCACGCCATCGTCTCGATCTTCGTCAATCCGACCCAATTCGGCCCGAACGAGGATTTCGACGCCTATCCGCGGGACGAAGCGCGCGACGCCGCGCTGCTGGTCGAGGAGGGGACGAGCCTGCTCTGGGCGCCTGACGTCGCGACCATGTATCCCGGCGGGCACAGCACGCATATCGAGGTCGCCGAACTTGGCGCCGATTATTGCGGCGCCGCGCGGCCCGGCCATTTCGACGGCGTCGCGACCGTCGTCGCCAAATTGTTCAACCAGGTCCGCCCCGACGTCGCGATCTTCGGCGAAAAGGACTGGCAACAGCTTGCGATCATCCGCCGCATGGCGCGCGACCTCGATTTCGGCATCGACATTTTGGGTGCGCCGATCGCGCGCGACGCCGACGGTCTCGCGATGTCGTCGCGCAACGTCTATCTCTCGGATGCGCAGCGCGCGGCGGCGCCCGCCTTTCCCGCCGCACTGAACGCCGCGGCGCAGGCGATCGCGGGCGGCGCCGACGTCGCCGAGACGCTCGCCAAGGCCGAGGCGGCGATCGTCGGAGGCGGTTTCGAAAGCGTCGATTATGTCGCGCTCGCCGACGCTGACAGCCTCGAAAGATTGAGCGTTTTCCGCAAGCCCGCACGCCTGCTCGCCGCCGCGCGTATCGGAAAAACACGGCTCATCGACAATCTTCCGGTGGGCTGATCGGCGCGGAAGCCTGAGGATTTCTAGGAAATTTGGACGATACCCACAAAAAACGACATCGTCGTTAACGCTTTGTTGACCATAAACCGCAAATTTGGGGCCCGAGGTCTCCATGTGGGGTGGAGGCATAAGGGGGTTATCATGGCGAACAGTCTGAAGTCTGCCCAATATCTGATCGAGAGCCGCTTGCTCGACGCAGCGCGCGGCGATGCGGGCGCCTATTTCGACCTCGGTATCGCGTTTTCGACCGGCTCGGGCGGGGTCGATGTCGACCTGATCCAGGCGCATAAATGGTTCAACCTCGCCGCGCTTGGCGGCAATGTCGAAGGCCAGCAATGCCGCGCAGACGTGTCGAGCGAAATGTCGCGCGATGAAATCGCCGAGGCACAGCGCCAGGCGCGCGCCTGGCTCGACGAGACGGCGCGCCGTCCCGCCGCCCGGCGGTTCGCGGCCTAATCCTTCCGCTTGAAGGGCATTTGCCCTTCAAGCCATTCCATCTCGGCCGCTTCGGCCTGTCTTTCCTGTTCGAGATACTCGGCGACTGCTCGGCGAAAGCCCGGATCGGCGATGAAGTGCGCCGACCAGGTCGCGACGGGGCCATAGCCGCGCGCGAGTTTATGCCCGCCCTGCGCGCCCGCCTCGACCCGCGCGAGCCCGCGTTCGATCGCAATGTCGATCGCGCGATAATAACATAGCTCGAAATGCAGATAGGGTATCTCGGCGAGACATCCCCAATAGCGGCCATAGAGCGTATCGGCGCCAAGGAAGTGCAGTGCTCCCGCGACCGGCCGCTCGTCGCCGTCATAGGCGATAAGCAGGATGATCCGATCGGCCATCCGCTCGCCGATCAGGTCGAACGCTTCGCGCGTCAGATAGGGACGCCCCCATTTGCGCGCGCCAGTGTCCTGATAGAAGAGCCACATCGCATCCCAATGCTCGGCGCGGATCGCATCGCCGGTCAGTTCCTCGACGCGCAGTCCCTCGACCGCGCGCGTTCGTTCCTTGCGCAGCTGCTTGCGCTTCTGCGAGTTCAGCGTGGCGAGGAAATCGTCGAAGCTGGCATAGTCCGCGTTCGCAAAATGGAACTGGATGTCGCGGCGGACGAGCCAGCCGGCCTCCTCGAACAACGGCATCTGTTCGGGGGCGACGAAGGTCGCGTGCGCCGACGACAATTGATTCTGCCGCACCACCGCCTCGGCGGCGCGGAGCAGCAGCAAGGCGTCGCTCTTGTCCTTGGCGAGCAGGCGCGGGCCCGGCACCGGCGTGAAGGGCGCCGCGATCTGCAGCTTGGGATAATAATCGCCGCCCGCGCGCGTCCATGCGTCGGCCCAGGCATGGTCGAACACATATTCGCCCTGGCTGTGCGATTTGAGGTAGGCCGGCGCCGCGGCGACGAGCGCGCCGGCCGCATCCCCGACGAGCAAGGGCGCGGGCTGCCAGCCGGTGCCCGGCCCGACGCTGCCCGATTGTTCGAGCAGCGACAGGAAGGCGTGGCCGACAAATGGATTGCCGCCACCCGCCAGAGCGTCCCACGCCGCCGCGTCGATCGCGGCAACGCCGGTTCCGAGCGAAATCGTCCGGGCGGGCGGGTCGGCTTCGGCCACCTTGTGCCTTAGGCGGGCTTCACCGCGACGATCGCGTCGGCTTCGACCGCCGCGCCGAGCGGCAGCACCGCGACGCCGACCGCGGCGCGCGCGTGGCGGCCCGCTTCGCCGAACAGCGTTTCGAACAGCTCCGATGCGCCGTTGGCGACCTTCGCTTGATCGGTGAAGCTTGGCGCGCTGTTGACGAAGACGCCGAGCTTGACGACACGCTCGACGCGCGACCAGTCGCCACCCAAGGCCTGCCCGATCTGCGCGACGAGCATCAGCGCGACGCGCTGCGCCGCATCCTGCCCGCCTGCAACATCCATATCGTCGCCGAGCCGGCCGGTGACGACCTGTCCGTCGCGGAAGGGCAGCTGGCCGCTGACATAGAGCATGCCGCCCTGCTCGACGACGGGCACATAGGCGGCAACCGGCGCGGCGGGCTTGGGGAGTTCGAGGCCGAGTTCGGCGATCTTGGCGGCGATATTCATGGGGGTGGTTCCTTCTTAAACCGGCTCGGCGGCCGGGGCGGGGGTGTTTTCGGCGAGGCGCGCCAATATCCAGCCCTGCGCCTCTTTCCAATCGTCGATCCGCGCATGGGCATGTTTTGCCGGCCCGATCTTGCCGGCGATCGCCGGCTCGCCGATCAGGTGCAGCCGCCACACGTCGGGCGCCTCTTGCGCGACCGACTGGTGATGGCCGGCCAGATCGTCGATGAACACCGCAACCGAGGGTCGATATTGCTCGATCAGGCGGCGCACCGGCTCGCCCTTGCCGCCGCGGCTGCCGATCACCGGCGCACGGAAATCATGGAGCGCGAGCTGGTCGATCCGCGCCTGCTGATGCTCGGGACCGACATTGGTCAGGACGACGATATCTGCCTCGGCGCCGATCGCTGCCATTGCCGCGAGCGCGCCGGGTATCGGATATTGCCGCGTCATTTCGGTGCGGAAAAAGCCGTCGAGCAGCGGCCATACCTCGGCCGCCTCCAATGGCGTGCCGCATTCCTTGCGCTTCAGCGCATTGGCGAAGCTCGCATCCTCGATGCGAAAGATGACGCCATGTTCGGCGTCGACCCATTCGGCGAAGGGCACGACCATGTGCATCAGCACCTCGTCGCAATCGGTGATGACGAGCGGGCGGTTCATGCGGGGGTTCCTTCGAGTCTTTGCGCCGCCGCGGCGATGCTGGCGGGTGGCACCTGCATCGCATCTGCGCAGGCGACAAGGTCGTTTTCGTGGGCGGTGAGGAAAGCGAGGATCGCCGCGAGCGTCGCCTGCTCGCCCAGCGAGGTGCGCAATTCGTCGGGCGCGAGGCCAGTCAGCGCGAGCAGCCGTTCGGCGCGCGGTTCGTCGCTCAAAATCCAGCCGAGCGCATGAAGCGCCAGCGCCGCATCATCTTCCAGCAAGCCCGATCCCTTCGTCGTGATGCAATTGTGTCATGCGGCCGATTCGCCTAAACGGGCCGCGCACGCAAGGTGGGGAACGGAACGCACATGGGCAAGACCATCCTGGTCGTCGAGGATAATGAACTCAACCTCCGCCTCTTCTGCGACCTGCTCAATGCCCATGGCTACAGCGCGCATCCGGTGCGCGACGGACGCGACGCGCTGGCGAAGGCGCGCGAAATTACTCCCGACCTGATCATCATGGATATCCAGCTGCCGCACGTCAGCGGGCTCGATCTTATCGGACAGATGAAGGCCGATCTGACGCTGCGCGCGGTGCCGATCATGGCGGTCACCGCCTATGCAGGGAAGGGCGACGAGGAGCAGATCAAGGCGGCGGGGGCCGAGGCCTATGTCTCGAAACCGATCTCGGTGATCAAGTTCATCGAAAGCGTCGGGGCGTTCGCTTAGGACCGGTTTCGACCGATTGCGGACGTTCCGTGATTGTGTAGGATCACGAGATGGCCGAGTATCCATCATATCAATCCGTTCCCTCGGTGATGCCAGAACGCGGGCTATTCGTATTTTGGATTTTATCGTCATTGATCTCGATCGGGATTTTCGGCGTGTTGGCAATCCGGCATCCAGACGCGAGGGAAGCGGTCATTGAGGGAGCGGCAGCCGTGCTAATTTTCTGCTCACTTTTCGGTGTCGCAGGATTTTTCTCGCGTCGGAAGCGACTCAGGCTACTTGCAAGGAGGCAGAGTCTTCTCCGTTCGCTATCGCAACTGCCCTAACGTCCGCTTCCCACCCCAAAACCGCCTCTCCTCCATAAGGAAAGGGCCTGTCGCGACAGTGCCCGGCCGCGGCAGGCCCTCCTTACGCCCTCCCCGGCTTTTGGGGAGGGGGAGAGGCGGTCAGAACTGGCCGCGCAGCGTCACACCATAGGTGCGCGGTTCGCCGGGGAAGCCGACGAACAGCTGGTTTGCGGTCGCCGGGAAGCCAAGCGCCGCGGGCGCTGCGACCGAACGGAAGGAGCCCGATCCCTGCAGCGGCATGTCGGCGCCGATCTGGTAATATTGCTTGTTGAACAGATTCTGTCCCCACAGTTCGACCCCCCAGCGCCGGTCGCGCCCATAAAGGCCGATCCGGCCGTTGAAGACCGCGAAGCCGTCCTGGATCTTTTCGACGTCGAGATCCGACCCGGTGTTGGTGTCGCTTTGCAGGCGCGTGTCGAGATAGACGAGCGCGCTCAGCCCGCTGTCGCCGATCGGCGGGGTCCAGCTGATCCCCGCGGTCGCGACATATTTGGCGGCGTTCGACACCCCGCGCCCGGGCAACTGGAACAGGACGGGCGACAGCGCCCGCCCGCCCGTGCCGACGAGGTTGCGGCGATATAGGGTGTCGACATAGGTCAGCCCCATATTGACCGAAAGATAGCGCGCGGGGCGCAGGAAGGTCTCGATCTCGAACCCCTTGGCGACGACGCCGGGTTTCAGCCGGTCGGACGCGCAGCCGCCGGTCGCGGCGCTGTTGTCGATCGGCCCGGTTCCCAGATCGTCCTTGCACGCCTGGATATTGGTGACCTCGAAATTGACGCCATTGAAGGTGTTGAGCTGGTAATTGCTATATTCCTGATAAAAAGCCGCGAGATTGACGTCGACGCCGGGGCCGTCCCATTTGACGCCGAGTTCATAGGCATCGACCTTCTCGCTCGCGAATTGCAGGTCGCTCGCTTCGGGCCGCGCGTTGCCCGGCGTGTTCGCCGGCCGCGCGAGCGCCGCGACGCAGGCGGCATCCTGCGCGTCGGATCCCGCGGTCGTGCTGCACGGCCGGTCGAGCGCCGAATAGTCGAGGTTGAAGCCGCCCGCCTTGTAGCCCTTCGACGCCGAGGCATAGATCAGCCATTCGGGCGCGGGCTTCCAGCTCAGCACCGCGGTTCCCGTCCACTGGCCTTCGCTGAATTTGGTCCCCGGCGCGTCGCGGGCGATGTCGGGCGCGGTGCCGTTGATCACGCAGGCTAGGGTCGCCAGCGCTTGCAAGGACGAATTGACGATCGCCGGACACAGCGTGTTGGTGAAATTCGCGTCGCCGCTCAGCGTCTTCTTCTCATGCGTGTAGCGCGCGCCGACGGTCAGCGTCAGCGCATCCTCGACGATGTCGAAGCTGTTGTGCGTGAACACCGCATAATTGGTGCTGCGCTGGGCAAAGGTCGATCCATCGTTGCCGGTGCCGTTCAGCGGCGCGGCGCCGAGCAGCGCGGCGATGCCCTGAAAGCCCGGAAAGCTCGCTGCGGGCAGGTTCGAACAGGTCGGCGACGCCGGGTTGAGGAAGGTCGGCGCGAGCGCCGCCGCGGCGAGGCAGTTGGCATAGCGCTGATAGTCGGCGCCATAGACGATGTCGTCGTCGACATCGAGCTTCTCGTTCGCATAATAGCCGCCAACGAGCCAGTCGAGTCGCCCGTCGAACGCTTCGC
Organism: Sphingopyxis sp. PAMC25046; assembly: GCF_004795895.1. Taxonomy (NCBI): domain Bacteria; kingdom Pseudomonadati; phylum Pseudomonadota; class Alphaproteobacteria; order Sphingomonadales; family Sphingopyxidaceae; genus Sphingopyxis; species Sphingopyxis sp. PAMC25046. The sequence goes on along the minus strand of NZ_CP039250.1, from coordinate 4,311,892 downwards.
CCTGCAGCCTGAGCTCCTGCGTGAACAGCCGGAAGCGGCGATCGAGGTCGGTGCGCCGCAATATGTCGAGCGCGTTGAAATCGGCGTCCTGCCCCTGCGCATTCTTGTAATCGCGATAGGCGGTGATCGAGGTCAGTGTTGCCCCGCCGAAATGCCAGTTGAGCTCGCCCGACACGCCCCAATCCTTGGTATCCGACCGGTAGGTGACGCCCGGGGTGGTCGACTGGCGGCGAACGAAGCTGTCGCCCGCCGACGCGACCTGATGGTTCGCGCCGAGAAACTGGAGCAGCGGCAACAACGTGTTCGGCGACGCCACGGGGGCGCCGTCGGGCCCGCGCGTCAGGCTGCGCACGGGGTTCAGCAGCACGCCCCCACAGCAATTCTCTTCGCGCTTCGAGTAATCCGCGATCAGCCGCAGCGTGATATTCTCGGCGGGTTCGAGCAATATCTGCCCCTTCACCAGCCAGCGGTCGCGGTCGTTGATGTCGGGCTCGCCCGGCGTCGCATTGTCGATGAAGCCGTCGCGCCGCTGCCATACGCCGTCGACGCGTACCGCCGCCTTGTCGCCCAGCGGAGCGTTGATCATGCCGTCGACGCGCCAATAATCATAATTGCCATAGGAAACCGATCCCTTGGCGCCGAACGCCGAAAGGTCCGGCCCCTTGGTGACGATGTTGATCAGCCCCGCGGTCGAATTGCGCCCGAAAAGCGTGCCCTGCGGCCCGCGCAGCACCTCGACGCGCTCGATGTCGCCGAGCTCGGACAGGCCGACGCCCGTGCGGCTACGATAAACGCCGTCGATGAACAGTCCGACCGAGCTTTCGAGCCCCGGATTTTCGCCGACCGTGCCGATGCCGCGGATGCGCGCGGTGAAATTGACCTCGCTCGTCGCGCCCGACACGAGCAGCGACGGTGCGACCTGTCCCAGCGCGCGCACGTCGGTCGCGCCGGTCTTTTCAAGCGTGTCGCCAGTGACGGCGGAGACCGCGATCGGCACATCGGACAGCGCCTCGCTGCGGCGCGTCGCGGTGACGATGATCGTGCTGTCGTCGGTTTCGGCGCCCGCGGCGTCCTGCGCCATGGCGGGCACGGCGACGAGGCCCAGCGAAAGCGACAGCCCGGCGGCGCTGGTTCGCAGCAGACCTGCGGCGTGACGGAAATTGTTTTTCATGAAATGGCCCTCCTCTCACGATCATTCGTTTGTGCTGGGAGAGCGGTTTTTTGTTTGTGACGCAGGCGTATCACGACTTGCGCGCGTCATGCCAGCGCGCCGCCGTTGCTCTAACGTCATTCTGCCGGGCGCGCGGCTTTTGTGTCACAGCTGTCAGATGTGACGGGTTGACTCGCCGGAGCAAAAAAGGGGGCGGGACCAACGGCCCCGCCCCCTCGAACATCATGCGATCATTACGCGATCAGAACTTGCCGCGCAGCGTCACGCCATAGGTCCGCGGTTCGGCGAGGAACTGCGAGAACAGCTGGCGACCGCCCGGATACTGCGGGTCGGCGAACGCGGTGCCGGTCGAGGTGCCGCCCTCCTGGAAGGGTGAGTTGAACGCGACCTGGGCATATTGCTTGTTGAAGATGTTCTGCGCCCACAGCTCGATGCCCCATTTCTCGTCGGGACCGCGCACGCCGAGACGGGCATTGAACAGCGCATAGCCGTCCTGTCCCTTTTGCGGGAACAGGTCCGACCCGGTGTTATAGTCGCTGGTCATGCGTCCATCGATATAGACGAGACCGGTCAGCCCGCTGCTGCCGATGTCGGGGGTCCAGGCGACGCTGCCGGTCGCGACCAGCTCGGGCGCGTTCGACAGATTACTGCCCGGCAGCAGGCGCAGCGCCTGATCGAGCGGGGCGCCCGAATCATTGCCCACCAACTGGCCGCGATATTTGGTTTTCGCATAGGTCAGCCCCGCGGTCATGCGGAAGCTGCGCGCCGGAACGAGCGAGGCTTCGAGTTCGAAGCCCTGCGACCGGACGCCGTGGCTGACGTCATCGGTGGGGCAGGCGCCGGTCGCCGCCGCCGCGGCGCTATAGTTCGGCGCGCCCGTGAACTTGCTCTGGTCGCGGTCGCCGCCGGCGAGGTCGCTGTCGCAGCCGTTGATGTTCTGAACGAGGAAGACGGTGCCGTTGAACGTGTTGAGCTGGAAGCTCGAAAAATCCGACCGGAAGAGCGTCAGGCCGAGGCCGAACGGTCCGGTCGAATATTTGGCGCCGATTTCATAGCTGTTCACCGTTTCGGGATCGAACTGCAGCGCGCCGACCAGCGCCTGCGCCCCGCCTGCCGCCGCGAAGGGCAGGATCGGCGATTTCAGCGCCGACCGGTCGAGGTTGAAGCCGCCCGCCTTGTAGCCGCGCGAATAGCTCGCATAGACCATCAAATCGTCGACCGGCTTGTACGACAGGATCGCCGTGCCGGTGAACTCGTCCTCGCTCCGCTTGTCGTTGATCGACACACCATTGAGTTCGGCGGTCGAATTGCCCTGACAGCTGAGGCCGATGAGCGCGCCTGCGAGCGCGCGCGCCGTGGCGTTCGTGCTCGAAAGATCGTCGAGCACCAGCCCCTGCACGGTGGTGCAGACCGTGTTGTCGTTGGTAAAGCTCGCCGAGAATTTCTTCTTGTCGTTGGTGTAGCGGAGCCCGAAGGTGAAATCGAGCTTGTCGGTGATGTGGAAGATATTGTGCGTGAACAACGCCCAATTCTCGCCATCCTGACGATAGACGTCGTTGATGCTGCCAAGGTCGCTGAGCCCGTCGAGCGCATTGAACGCCGCGAGGATGTCGGGCCCCGAAGCACCCGATGCGCCGGCGATCGTCGCCGGCCCGACGCCGGGGAAGACGCACAAGGGGCTGGCCGGCGAATAGAGGCCGGCAAGGCCGCCGCCGGAGATGATGCGGCAGGTCGCGAAACGGCCGTAATCCTCACCGAAGCGCAGGTTGTCGCGCACGCGCAGCTTTTCATTGGCGTAGAATCCGCCGACGAGCCAGTCGAGCTTGCCGTCGAACGCTTCGCCCTGCAGGCGCAATTCCTGCGTAAAGGTGTGGAACTGGCGATAGGCGTCGTCGTCGGGCGCGCGATAGAGGATGTCGACCGTGCCATAATCGACGTCGCCGGCCTGGCTCGACCGATATTCGCGATAGGCGGTGATCGAGGTCAGCGTCGCGCCGCCGAAATCATAATCGATCTGGCCCGAGAAGCCGTAATCCTTCGTCTTGCCGGCATAGCTGCGTCCGGGCGTGACCGAAATGTCGCGGCTGTATCCTTGATCGAAGGCGTCGAGCGACTGGCCGAGATCGGCGAGCACCTGGACGATATTGTTCGTCGTCGGACTCGCGGGAACCCCCGGATTGTTGAGGTTGCCGATATAGGGGTTGACCGAGGGGCCGACATAGGTCGCGGCGCAGCATTCCTCGTTGCGATAGGTATAGTCGGCGATCAGCCGGACCGACAGCGCGTCGGTCGGCTCGAACAGCAATTGCCCGCGCAGGAAATAGCGATCGCGGTTGTTGACGTCGCGGTCGTTCGCGGTGTCGTTATAAAAGCCGTCGCGCTTGACCCACACACCGTCGAGGCGCGCGGCGAGCGTGTCGCTGATCGGGCCGGTGACGCTGCCGCCGAGCCGCCAGTAATCATAATTGCCATAGGTGATCTCGCCCGTGGCGCCGAACTGGAAATCGGGCTTTTTCGAATAGATGCTGATCAGGCCCGCCGACGAGTTGCGGCCGCCGAGCGTGCCCTGCGGGCCGCGCTGCACTTCGATGCGGTCGATTTCGCCGAGTTCGTTGAGGCCGATGCCCGAACGCGAGCGATAGACGCCGTCGATGAAGACGGGGACCGAGCTTTCGAGGCCCGGGTTGTCGCCGACGGTGCCGATGCCGCGGATACGGGCCGAACCATTGGCTTCCGAGCCGGTCGACGAGACGAGCAACGAGGGTGCGACCTGGTTCAGCTGGCGAATGTCGTTCGCGCCGCTGTTCTGCAGCGTTTCGGCGCTCACCGCCGAAATTGCGACCGGCACGTCGGACAAGAGCTGCGAACGCCCCTGCGCGGTGACGATGATCGGCGTATCGTCGCTGTCGTCGGTCGCGGCATCCGCGGCCGCATCGGGCGGTGCGTCCTGCGCGAAGGCCGGGGCCGCGACCGCCGCCATGGCGATCGAGACGCCGAGCGCGCTGGTGCGAAGAAAACGGGCAGCACGAAGGGAAGATGATTTCATATCGGGCACTCCTCTCAACATTTCATTATTTTTGTTGCCGGGGGAGCATAACTCAATTGCGCCTCCGATCCAGCCGGAGGCGCGCATTTGCGTCGTTTTTGAAGAAGTGATGCTTTTCGGTCACAGGCGGAAAAGCGCCTGTTCGAGGGGACTTAACTCCCCGTCCGCCGAAGGA